>JANPCT010000001.1:0-1849 GCA_031431095.1 Acidobacteriota bacterium
GCCCTCGAGCTGCTTGCGCAGTTCGCTGCGCGGCACCACGGTCTGCGCGGACGTCATCGCCGGCAGGAGCAGCATCAGCAGCATCAGACCGCTCGTCACTGCCCCCTCGGGTACCCTGGCGCCGGCGAACGCGAACGCGCGCTCGGGCAGCAGCGCGATGCCGGTACCGAACGCGAGCACGCCGAACCCCAGCCAGATCCAGTTGACCAGCGGATTGACGGTGACCGCATACGTCGCGTTCTGCGTCGCGACATCGTAGGCCGCGAGCACGATGTAGAGGTCTTCGCCCGCGGCGCGGCGAATCGCCACCTCGGTCGTCGGCTGATCTTCGTGCTTGGCGAAGAACCAGCGAGCCGGCGTCATCGCGGCGATGGTCTTGTCACCCCGGAACACCGTCACGTGCCCGGTGATCATCTGCTTCTGATCGTCGCTCGTGACGCTGACCGAATCGTGACGGACGGTGAAGCGGCCGACCGAGGCCTGCTGGCCCGGGTTCAGCTTCATGTCTTCTTCCTGCTTGTAGCCCTGCCCGGCAAACCCGAGGAACATCAGCACGATGCCGAGATGCACGATATACCCGCCGTAGCGCCGTTGCTGCCGCGCCACCAGCCCGATCATCGCGGTGACGATGTCGGATCCCGACGCGCCTTTGCGCACCTGCGCGCCGCGGATGAATTCCTGCAGCAGCGTCGCCCCGACAAAAGCGCACAAGGCGAAACAGATGCCCGACGACCACACGCGGATTCCCAGCGCAACCACTGCGGCGCCCGTCACCATCGCCGCCGCCACGGGCCACGTGAAACTGTGCACGAGGTTCGTGAAGGTGGACTTGCGCCACGCCAGCAGCGGCGCGATGCCGGTGAGCACCAGCAGCGCGAGGCCGATCGGCCGCATCCACATGTTGAAGAAGGGCGGCCCGACGGTGAGCCGCTGGCCGCGCACCGCCTCGCTCAACGTCGGGAACATCGTCGCGAAGAGGACGAAGAACGCGGAGAACAGCAGGATCCAGTTGTTGACCAGGAACGCCGCTTCACGCGAGACCCAGGAATCCAGTTCGTGCCGTGACTTCAGGAGTGGCAGGCGATAGATCACCCAGCCGAAGCTGAAGCTGACAATCAGGATCATGAAGCCGGTGAACAGTTTCGCCAGCCACGGATCCTCGCCGAATGCGTGCACCGATTGCACCACCCCGGAGCGCGTCATGAAGGTGCCGAAGATGGTGAGGAAGAACGTGGTGATGACGAGCGTCACGTTCCAGACCCGCAGCATGCCGCGGCGTTCCTGCACGAGCACGGAGTGCAGGAAGGCGGTGGCGGTGAACCACGGCAGCAGCCCGGCATTCTCGACCGGGTCCCATCCCCAGAAGCCGCCCCACCCGAGCTCCTCATACGCCCACAGCATGCCGAGCGTAAGGCCGAACGTGAGGAAGAGCCAGCCGATCATCGTCCACCGCCGTACGGCGCGCAGCCAGGCGTCATCGAGGTGCCCGGTAATGAGCGCCGCCATGCCGAACGCGTACGGGATGGTCATGGCCACGAACCCCGTATAGAGCGACGGGGGGTGAATCGCCATGTAGAAGTTCTGCAGCAGGGGGTTCAACCCCTTGCCGTCAACCGGCGCTGCGGCGACGAACGTGTCGAACGGGTTGTTGTGCACGACCATGATGAAGATGAAGAACATCTCCACCGCCGAGATGATGGCGACGACCCATGGAATCAGCTCGCGATGACGCTCCCGATTGGTGGCCACCGCGATGGTGCCGAACACCGACAGCAGGAGCACCCAGAACATGATCGAGCCGTCAAGACCGCCCCAGTACGACGTGATCTTGTAGGCCAGCGGCTGGGCC
>JANPCT010000002.1:0-1630 GCA_031431095.1 Acidobacteriota bacterium
GGGGACGAGGCGGCCGGAGGCGCTGGCACGGACCCTCCTGTCGAATCTTCCGCAGATCGCCGACGCGCTCGCCGCCGGCAGCATCGTCACGTTCGAACCCGCGCGCATCCGTGTGCGTGCGCTGCCTATTCAGTCGGGCCCCAACGCCGAGTAGACCCAGTCGTCAATCGTCTAATTTGCAATCGCCAATGTAGTGTGACCGCCCCTGTCAGGGGGCACTCGGCATGATGGTGCGATGCACACCAATCCGCTTGCCGCCACCCTCGCAACCGTCACGCTTGGTCCCGACATCGTCATCGACAACCTGACGATGTTCGCGCTGCTGCGCGCGGCCGACGCGTCGGTGCCGCTCGATTATTCGGTTCTGGACGATGCCCTCGCAGCCGGCGTCGTCGAGATCACCGAAGTGTCCGAGCAGGGAAGTGTCCCGCAATTGAAGTTCGTCAACCGCGGTCCGAAGCCGGTCCTGCTCGTTGACGGCGAGGAGCTTCTCGGCGCCAAGCAGAACCGCATCGTCAACCTGACGATCCTGGTGGCGGCCAACACGGAGCTGACGATCCCGGTATCGTGCGTCGAGGCGGGCCGCTGGCGATCGCGTTCCAGGGCGTTCACGTCCGCCTCACGAACCCAGTTCGCCACTGGCCGAGCGAAGCGGATGGCGTCGGTGTCGATGTCCTTGCTGGCACGGGGCGACCGCATGTCGGACCAGGCGGAGGTCTGGGACGGGATCGCGGAGAAGTCGGCCCGGTTGGGCGCCCCTTCACCGACGTCCGCGATGGAGTCGATCTTCAGCACGCACGCGGACTCGCTCGACTCGTTCGTGTCGGGCTGCCGGCCGGTCGAGGGGCAGGTGGGCGCGCTGTTCGCGGTGAACAACGTGCTGGTCGGCTTCGATCTGTTCGACCAGCCGTCAACGCTGCGGAAGGTGCTGCCCAAGCTCGTTCGCAGCGTGGCGGTGGACGCGATCGATGCGGCGGCACCGGCCGACGGCCCGTCGCAGGCGGACAAGGGGATCTTGCTGCGGGCGCAGGCGGCGCAGTTCCTCGCCGTCGCCGCCCGGGCGCCGCAGCATCGCACGCCGGCGTTGGGTCTGGGAGAAGACGTCCGCTTGACCGCTCCTCACATCGCCGGTGCGGCACTCGCGGTGGAGCACCACATCGTTCACGTCAGTGCCTTCGCCGTCTAGCGCGGATGGTGCTGAAAGTGTTGTCGTGGTGAGTTGCTGCGGCGGGCAGGGACGTAAGACGTACACCTACAGAGCCGTGCGAACGCTCACAGCGCAGGATTACTGCACATCCGCGCAGATCCTGCGTACAAACGGCGAGTCACACTCGAAAGTACGCGTTTCTTGCGATGAAGGCTGTTGACACGACTGCCGGCAGGGAACAGTATGGCGCTCTCCCACTACGAGGATCACTTCAGCAGGCCAATCGCGGGCGATTGGAACTTCAGTTGAAGTTTCCCATATGTCGACGATTTCATAAAAAATCGACATATTGAGATAACATGTCGACGCCGTCGACACATGCCCAGAGACAAGCTGGCCGCTTTCGACCCCGCCCGTCCCTATAACGCGCTTCCGCGCCTGCCCCCACGGGCGGAGCTGGAGACGCGCCGTGTGCTGAAAGCC
>JANPCT010000003.1:0-1946 GCA_031431095.1 Acidobacteriota bacterium
GCGGCGCATCGGCGTCACCGATCATTCCTACGGACTGCCGATTGCCCGTGGGATGAGCATGGCGGCAGCGGTCCGGCAGCACCAGGAGATCGACGAAGTGAACGCGCGCTTCGCGGGGCGAGTGCGCGTCTACAAGGGAGTCGAGGCCAACATCCTCGCCGACGGCGCGCTGGACCTGCAGGAGGACGAGCGGCGCGTCTTCGAGTACGTCATCGCCTCACCCCACTCGCAGCTGCGCAAAGACACTGATCAGACAGCGCGTATGCTTGCCGCCGTCCGGCTGCCGGGCGTCGCGATCCTCGGGCATCCGCAGGGGCGCATGTACAACACGCGTCCGGGTATTTCGGCCGACTGGACGAAGGTGTTCAAGGAAGCGGCGAAACGCGGTGTCGCCATCGAGCTCGACGGCAACTGGCACCGTCAGGACATCGATTACGAGCTGGCCGCAATCGCGCTCGAGGAGGGCTGCCTGTTTGCGCTCGACAGCGATGCGCACAGCATCGCCGAGTTGCCGTTTACGGACTATGCCATTGCGCACGCGCGCATCGCCGGCATCCCGGCTGACCGTGTCGTGAATTGTTGGGAGGAGTCCAGGTTCGACGAGTGGCTCGAGGACCGGCGCCTGTCGCGGCCACACGTCTCAACCACGAAGGTCGCAAAGGGCAGGACCACGAAAGCCACGTAGAACGAACCGTCCTCGTATCAGCGGTCGTCGTGTTCCGCGGCTGGCGCCTGACGGCCGCGTTCCGCTGCTGCATACCGCGACGCAAGCGGATGGCCGATCTTCTCCTCGATGAAGCGTGAGGCGTCGAGCACTTTGTCCAGGCTGACGCCGGTGTCGTGACCGAGGCCGTTCAGCATGAACAGCAGATCTTCGGTGGCGAGGTTGCCCGTGGCGCCAGGCGCGTACGGACAACCGCCCAGGCCGCCGGCAGAGGAATCGAAAGTCGTCACCCCCAGCTGCAGGCCGACGAGCACGTTCGCGAGGGCGGTGCCGCGCGTGTCGTGGAAATGCAGCGCGATGCGTTCGAGGGGCACGCGCCGGGTGACGGCCTCGATGACGATGGGGACTTGTCCGGGATGCGCAATCCCGATCGTGTCGCTCACCGACACCTGGTACGCTCCCATCTCGATGAACGCGGCTGCCACTTCGGCGACGGCGCGGGGTGCGATCGGCCCCTCGAAGGGGCAGCCGAACGCCGTCGACACGTAGGCGCGCACCGGAATGCCGGCCGCTCCGGCCCGCGTGCAGACATCCGCGTAGACGGCGAGGGACTCGGCAATGGAGTTGTTGGTGTTACGGCGGCTGAACGTTTCAGACGCCGCGCCGAAGATCGCAATCTCGTCGGCTCTCGCGATAAGTGCCCGGGCGAGTCCTTCGCTGTTCGGCACGAGCGCGGTGTAGCGTGTGCCGGGCCGGCGCCTGATGCCGTCGAAGACCGCGCGCGCGTCCGCCATCTGCGGTACCCATTTAGGGCTCACGAACGCGGCGACTTCGATGACGCGGTGTCCGGCGTCGCTCAGGCGGTTCACGAATGCCACCTTGTCTGAGGTCGCGATCGCCGCCGCCTCGTTCTGGAGGCCGTCGCGCGGGCCGACTTCGACGAGGGTCACGACTGCGGGCATGTCATTCCAGTTCGATCAGGGAGGTGTCCGGCTGCACGAGATCGCCAGGCCGGCAATGGACGGCCTTGACCCGCCCATCACCAGGCGCCCGCACCGGCAGCTCCATCTTCATCGCCTCGAGGAGGAGCAGGACGTCGCCGCGCTTGACCGCGTCTCCGGGCGCGACCTTGACGGCCATCACCGTTGCCGGCATCGGGGCGGTGAGCGCGCCCGTGGCCGCCGCGCCGCGCCGACGGCCCGCGTCCATGTCCGCTGGCAGCTCGTGCACCGTGCCGCGCTCGAACACCCCGGCCACGCACTGGGCGATGCCGAGGGCGGCG
>JANPCT010000004.1:0-4422 GCA_031431095.1 Acidobacteriota bacterium
GGCGTCCTGCAGCGCCTTGAAGATCGTGAAGGCGTCGTCGTACTGTTTCAGGGCAACGAGGGCGAGCCCGGCAAGAAAGCGGGCACGGCCGGCATCCGGAGACGAGGGGCCCACCGCCCGCGCCGCTACAAGCGCCGCGGCGTGATCCCCCTCGGCGGTTCGCGCCTCCCACAAGGCGAGACGCGCCCGGTCGTACGCCGGATCGATCTTCAGCGCGGCTTCCAGGAACGACGCCTGAGTTGCCGGCTGCTCTGCGAGCAGTCCCTTGACATACTGCTCGAAGGCCTGCAGCGACGGCGCGGCGTTGGCCGACGGCGTGCCCCCACCCGGAACGACGCGGCGAGCGGCGCGCTCCGCGATCGCAAACAGGTCGCCGAGGCGCCCGCGTTCCACCGTCTCGGCATCGGCACGGCCGACGTCGATCCGGATCGGCCGGGCCCGCACCGTCAGCGCGTCCCCATCGACGGCGATCTCGCCGACGATCACCTGGACGGCGCCAACCAGTTCCCCGACCTTGATCAGGGTGGCGCGGCTCAGGACCGCGTTCGGCGGCAGGTGCAGTTGTTCGTAGGCCCGCTCGCGCGACGGGCGCGTGATGGCGCCGAGACCTCTCGCATTCAGATCGTCGGCGATCAGGACGGCGACGGCTTCGCCCAGCCAATGCGTGCCGCCGTCGCGAGCGGGCGTCTGAAACGGGACGACGAGAATGCGCGCCGGCGACACCGCCGGGACGGGGCGCTGCGGCGCGGAGGTCACCGTGACGGCCGCCAGCAGCGCGCCTAGCAGCGTGGCGATCATGACGGTAGGTCGCTGACGCCGGGGCGCCCGGCCAGCGTGACCGAGACCAGGCAGCTCCGGCGCGCTCCGGAGGCGCGGCACTCGCTGACCTGCGCTTCGGCCGAGACGTCGAACAGCTGCAGCACGCGTGCGATGCCGGACGCGTAGAATCCGCAGAGCGGCTCGGTCGAGTGCTCGCGCACCTCGCAGAACAGGGACCCGCGTATATCGACGGTCACCTGGCCGCGATTGAGCTTGGTGATCGCCCGCGAGCCCGGGTAGGTGGCGTGCACGAACGACCGCGCCGTGCCCAGGGCCGCGCGCGCGCGCAGCGCCGGCGGCAGCCGGCGGATGATGCGCACCTTCAACGCGGGCACGTTCTCGAAGGTCCATGCCGCGGCGTAGGCGCCGGCCCGCGACGTGATCAGGTTGTAGGCGTGACCTTCGGTGCGCAGGAAGCTCAGCACGGCGGTGAGTGGCGCGAGGCCGATGGTGCCTTCGCGCAGGCCTGCCACGTTGAGCCAGTTCTCGTAGAACTCCAGTCGTGTCGGGAGCAAATCCGCGATGGACTGGTGCAGACTCGCCACCAGCACGCGGCCGATGCGGGATTCACTCATGATGGAGCCGCGTGGTACAGTCGAGCGTGGACTCGGACGTCGCGTTCGTCTCGGCGGCCATCCTGGCGGGCGGCGCCGCGCGGCGGCTTGGCGGCGCCGACAAGAGCGCCCTCGTCGTCGGCGGGGCCCGCATCATCGATCGCCAGCTGGCGGTGCTCGCCTCCGTGACCACCGACGTCCGCGTCGTCGCCAACGATACGGCGCGGTATGCCGGCCTCGGGATCCCTGTCATTGCGGACGCGATCGCCAACGCCGGGCCACTGGGCGGGTTGTACTCCGCGCTGCTCGACGCCAGGCACGACCGCGTCCTGATCCTGGCGTGCGATCTGCCGTTCGTCACACCGGCGCTGCTGCGGCGGCTCGTCGCCGAGAGCGCCGGGCGCGAAGACATCGACGCGGTGGTGCCGCGATCGGCACGAGGACTCGAGCCGCTGTGCGCGTTGTATCGGCGCCGCTGCGGCGAGGCCGCCCGCGCGCGGATCGAACGCGGCGCGCTGCGGGTCGCTGAATTCCTCGCGGACCTGCGCATCCGCGAGCTCGGGCCGGAGGCGCTCTCGACCTACGACGAGGGATGGCTGTTCGAGAACGTCAACACGCCGCATGATCACGCGCGCGCACGAGGATGGGTGGAAGTGAATGAGAAACCGTCCGCTGATCGTATCACGGAATAATTTGTGATTCTCCCCGTCCACCAGCTCGTTCGCGCGCGGGTCGCGGCCACGGTCGGCCGGCTGTACGGCCTGTCTCCTGAAGACCCCGCGATCGCCGGGATGGCGCTCGAAATGCCGCCGCGGCGTCCCCTCGGCGACATTGCCGTGCCCGTCGCCTTCTCCCTCGCGCGCCGCCTGCGCAAGGCGCCGCGGGTCATCGCGCAGGAACTCGCGGCCGCGCTCGACCCGATCGAGGGGATCGCGCGCGTCGAAGCGGCTCCGAACGGATACCTCAACCTGTTTCACGATCGCGCCCATTGGATGCAGCAGTGGATGGGCCCGCGCACGCCGGCGGCCCATGGATCCGACAAGACCATTGTCGAACACACCGCCATCAACCCGAACAAGGCGGCACATATCGGCCACCTGCGCAATGCCGCGCTTGGCGACGCGTTTGGCCGCCTGTTGCGGTTCGAAGGCAGGCGCGTGGAGATCCAGAACTACATCGACGACACGGGCGTCCAGGTTGCCGACGTGGTGGTGGGATTCCGTGAGCTGGAGCGGAAGAATCTGGCGGACGTGCAGGCGATCGCCGAGTCGACACGGTTCGACTACCACTGCTGGGACCTCTACGCGAGGGTGACGGAGTGGTACGGCACCGACACCGACCCCGCGAAACCGCGGTTGAAGATCCGCGCCGCCGCACTGCACGACATCGAACACGGCGGCAACGAGACCGCGGCGATGGCGTCATTCATCGCCGAGCGCATCGTCCGGGCGCACCTGAAGACGATGCGGCGGATGAACATCGGCTACGACCTGCTCACGTGGGAGGGAGACATCCTGCGCATGCAGTTCTGGGCCCACGCGTTCGAGTATCTCAAGAAGACCGGCGAAGTGTTCCTGCAGACGGAAGGCAAGCTCGCCGGATGCTGGGTCATGAAGATCGACGACGACGCGCCGACCAATCCCGAGCCGGCGACGAATGCGGCGGACGTCGAGTCCGTTTCAACAGCCGGCGAGGACGGCTCCGAACCCGCCGAGCAGAAAGAGAAAGTCATCGTCCGCTCCGACGGGACGGTGACCTATGTCGGCAAGGACATGGCCTTGCAGCTCTGGAAGTTCGGGTTGCTGGGCCGGGACTTTCACTACCGGGTCTTCGATGCGTCGACATCCCCGGCGCTGTGGTCGACCTCGTCGCAGCCGGCCGGCGGCGACACCACGCACCCCGAGTTCGGCGGCGCGACGATGGTCTGCAACGTCATCGACACGCGCCAGGCTTACCTGCAGAAGCTGCTCAAACAGGCGCTCGCCGCGCTTGGCTTCGAGGCCCAGGCCAGCCGCTCCGTGCATTACTCGTACGAGATGGTGGCGCTCACCCACCACACGGCGCGCGAGCTCGGCTACGAGTCGATCGAGGATACCGGCAAGCCGTTCGTCGAAGTCTCCGGCCGCAAAGGTCTTGGCGTCAAGGCCGATGATTTGCTCGATCGACTGACCGACAAGGCCTCCGGCGAGGTCGCGCGCCGTAACACGGAACTGAGCGTCGACGAGGTCCGCCTAACGGCGGCGCGCATCGCGGTCGCTGCGGTACGCTACTTCATGGTGAAGTTCTCGCGCGGCAAGGTCATCGCGTTCGACATCGACGAGGCACTGAGCTTCGAGGGCGAGAGCGGCCCGTACCTCCAATACGCCGTCGTGCGCGCCAACAAGATCCTGGGCAAGCTGCAGGAACGCGAAGGGCTCGACCGGGCGGCCGTGAGAGCGGCGCTGGGGTCGGTCGCGACCGATGCGGTCGCCGACGGCAGCGACGACTCCGACGAGTTGTGGGGTCTCGTGCTCGAAGCCGCCCGGCTGGACGAAGTGGTCGATCAGGCGGTACGGACGCTGGAGCTGTCGGTGCTGGCGAAATACGCTTTCGCGCTGGCGCAGCAGTTCAACGGCTTCTATCACGCCTACCCGATCCTCAAGGAGGAACGCGCCGACGTTCGGCTCTGGCGCGCCGCCGCGGTGGCGTACTACGCGCAACAACTGACGACAGCGCTCGACCTGATGGGATGCGCGGTCCCGGAACGGATGTAGCAACAGTGACGATGAAACCGATCATCGGCGTGAGCCCGTGTTCGCGCCTGGACGACTACCTCGAGTCCGTGAAACGCGCCGGCGGCGAGCCGTTCGTGCTCGACCCGGCCGAACAGCCCGCGCGCAACCTGGACGCGATCGACGCGTTGCTGCTCACCGGCGGCCTGGACGTCGACCCCGTGCTGTACGGGGAGGCGGCGCATACGACCACGGAGGTCGACCTCGCCCGCGATGCCTTCGAGGTCCCGCTCACCCGCGACGCGCTCGCGCGCAACATGCCCCTCTTTGCGATCTGC
>JANPCT010000005.1:0-3832 GCA_031431095.1 Acidobacteriota bacterium
GCCGACGGCGCCGGGCACAACAATCTTGCGGTCGCGTACTTCCGTGGCCTCCAGTTCGGCAAGGCCCTGGAAGAAGGGCGCGTCGTCCGGCGGATTTACCCGAACAGCCCGCTGTACCGCTCGAATTACGCGCTCTACGCCATGTACGCCGGTGATTTCGCCGTCGCCACGGAGGAGGCGCAAAAGCTCGTGGACGAGAACCTCGCCAGCTACGATACGTATCTGCCGCTGGCCGTGGGCGCGATCGCGGATGGCAAGCTCGACGTGGCGCGCGACGCGTACGACCGGATGGCGCAGGCCGACCCCGCCGGGGCGTCACTGGCGGCCGCCGGCCAGGCCGACCTTGCGCTGTCCGAAGGGCGAGCGGCGGATGCGGTCCGCATCCTTCAGGCGGGCATCAAGGCCGACCAGGCGCAGCAGAATCCTGCCGGCATCGCGGTGAAGGAAATCGCCCTGGCGGACGCGCTTGGCATGCAAGGGAACACAAAAGGGGCCGTCGCGGCGGTTCGCCGCGCGCTGGCCATCGACAAGACGGAGTCACAGATTCTGCCGGCGGTGCGGTGGCTCATCGCGTCGAACAACATCGACGAGGCTGCCCAATTGGGCGAAGTGCTGAATCAACGCCTGGAGACCCAGGCACGCGCGTACGGCCGGATTGTCGCCGCGCGGGTGGCGCTGGCCCGAGGCAAACGCGTCGAAGCCGTCGATGCGATGCGTGAGGCGCTGAAGCTCGCCGACTTGTGGCTCGTGCGCTTCACCCTGGGCGAGGCCTACCTCTCCGCCGGTGCACCTGCTGAGGCCTTCTCGGAGTTCGAAACCTGCCTGAAGCGGCGCGGCGAAGGATACGCCGCGTTCCTCGACGATGTGCCGACGGCGCGGTATGTCGCGCCGGTGAGGTACTGGATGGGACGGGCGCGCGAGGGCATGGGGTTGCTCCCCCAGGCGCAGGCCGAGTACCGGACGTACATCGCCGGGCTCGGGACGGACTCGCCCGACCCGCTGCTGAAAGACGCGCGCACGCGGGTCGGAGGACAGTAGGACAGGTCAGCCGACCGATCAGCGGGTTACTGCTGATCGTGCGGCACGCGTACGATTGTCGTTGCTGACACGGACCGGCCAAACGCGTCCGTCGCTCTCACCGTGATGGTGTAATAGCGCCCATCCGCATCGGTGCCGTTCCGGTAGGCTTCCAGGTTCACAACAAACGAGTACTGGCCATTGGCGCCAACAGTTAGGGCCCCGGAGGGCTGGATCTTCGAGTACTCGTCCTTCACCGCATACGTCACGGTCAGGCCGGTTCCTATCGCCGAGCCGCTGATCGTGACCGGAACGAGTGCCTTGTTCGGCGACCAGATCAGCGTATTCGGGGTCGCGGACGCCGTCACGGAAGGTGGCGGTGGCAGCAGGATCGTGAAGCTCGCCGTGTTGAACGTGGCGGTGTAGTTGCCCAACACACTTGCCGGGCTCAGCGTCGCGCTGATCGTGTACGTGCCGACGGTCTCGCCGGGCGCACGCCTGTAGGTTGCCGTCACGTTGTCGCTCGCCAGGAAGCCGCAGAGCGTCCCGGACAAGGTCGGATCTGCCGTGCCGTAGACCTTGCAGCTCGCGGCGGGCGTCACCGACGCTGCCTTCCTCGCGATCGCGAAGGCGGCGGTGTTGGACGTGACGTCGTAGTTGCCCAACACTCCCGTTGGACTCAGCGATGCACTGATCGTGTAGGCCCCCACGGCCTCACCCGCGGTGCGGCTGTAGGTCGCGGTCACGCCGTCGCTCGCCAGGAAGCCGGCGAGCGTCCCGGCCAGCGTCGGATCGGCCGAGCCGTACACCTTGCCGCTCGCGGCGGGCGTCACCGACGCCGCCTTCCTCGCGATCGCGAAGGCGGCGGTATTACTCGACTCGACGTAGCCCGTGCTACCGGTGTAGGTTGCCACCGCGTTGTAGGTGCCGGCGCGCGTCGGGGGCGCGAGAGACGGTCCGTAGACCGTGCCGCCCACGCCGGAGTACGTGACGGCCAATGTCTGGTTGAGGCTGCCGGGCCCGGTGACGCTTGCCGTCGCGCCGTGCGGAAGTCCATCGTAGGTCGCGTCGGCGACGGTGACCGTCGTGGTCGTCGCCGCCTTCGGAACCAAAAACGAATACTTGGCTACTGCCTGATTGCCGGAAGCGTCCGTCACCGAGCACGTAATGGTGGCAGTCCCGGGCAGCAGGGTGGTCCCGGAGGGCGGCGAGCACACCACGAAGGTGGTCAGGTTCCCGCCGACAAGGTCGCTGCCCGTGACGACCGCTGGAGCGTACGCAATGACAGCTCCGTCGGTGCTGGGCGTGAGGCTGATAGTAGCCGCCAACCCGCTTACATCGAGCGTCGGGGGCGTGCGGTCGAACACGTTGATCGGGAACTGCCCCGTGCTCTCGTTCCCCGCCGGATCCGCCGCGGTGCACGTGGCCGTCCACGAGCCCAGCGGGATGAAGGTCGAGGTCCCGTTGGCCGGCAGCGGCACGGTTCCCGACGGCCCGGTGCGAACGCAGGTCACCGAGGCCGTGCCGCTGTTGTCGCTGGCTGTCACGGTGACGCCGACGTTCGCCCCGCCCGGTGCGTTCCCCTCGAGGCTGGCGAGGTAGCCCACGTCACCGAGATGCAGCGTCGGCGGCGTCAGGTCGATCACGCCGTCACTGACGTCGTTGGCCCGGTCCACGCCGCTCGTGTCGGGCTGCGCGCGGACGATGACCCCTGCCCGGCCGGCGAGTCGACTCGCGAACGACGGGTCGAACGTGCCGAACAGGCGCAGGGTCAGGAAGACGACCTGTGTCGGCCCCACGAAGAACGTCGGCTGCGCGATTCCGGGGTTCACGGTGTCTGGACCGCCGAGGACCGGCGTGAGGCTCGCCGGATCGACGACGTTGTTCACGATCACCTGGTTCTCGACGACGGTCGCCCGCTCGCCACTGCAGCTGCGCGTCACCGTGTAGAACTGCGGCACGGACACGAGCAGCTGCGCCCCCTGCAGGCAGTTCTGCTGCACCAGTCCGCCGCAGACCGGCAGCGGGCCGTTGACGAAGACCTGCGACGACATGGCCGTGACCGTGTTGGCGCCGCTCCCCGTCGTGACCGGCCACGTGACCTCGGCCACCTGCGTGGTGGCGGTGACGCCCGAATCATCTCCTGAAAGGGGCGAGTACTCGATGCGCGGATTCTGGACGCTCGTGTACTCGATGCGCGGATACTCGATCCGCGGGTATTCGATCCGCGGCGTGCCGACGGCGTCGTACTCGATGCGCGGATACTCGATGCGCGGGTACTCGATCCGCGGATATTCGATCCGCGGATACTCGATGCGGGGGTACTCGATGCGCGGACTCACGACGCCGGTCACCGGCGTGACGTCCGGGTTCACGACTCCCGTCGAGAAGAACGTGGACTGACGCGAGAGAAGGTCCGGCTGATAGTTCTCGATCGACAGGATATCGGGCAGGGCCTCCAGGCTGTCCGGGTTCTCGATCTCGGAGACGTTGGGATTGGCGTTGAGGATGACCGAGCCCGTCTGCCCTGCGCCGCCGATCTCCTGGACGTTCACCAGGATCCTCGGGCGCACGGCCGCGGAACGCACGTATACCGTGCGCGTCGTGCTGGATCCCCTGGGAATCGACACGGTGATCGTCCGGCAATTCGTTCCGGCGACGCAACTGGCGTCGGGCACGCTCGCACTATCGGGACGGAACGCCGCCCGGCCGGTGCCGGTAGGCGGCGCGTCGGCCGGCTGGTTCGCGACAATGAACTGGTAGGTGCGATTCTGGGCAGTCAGGTTCTGCACGAAGACGACGTACGCGCGTTCGA
>JANPCT010000006.1:0-2137 GCA_031431095.1 Acidobacteriota bacterium
GGACGGCTACGAGTTCATCCGCAAGGTGCGCTCGCTGCCGGCCGCGCGTGGGGGATTGCTGCCGGCGCTGGCCCTGACCGCCTATGGGCGTCCCGAAGATCGTGAACGCGCGCTGAATTCGGGGTTCCAGATGCACGCGACGAAGCCTCTCGAACCGGCGAGCCTGCTGCACGCGTGCCTGTCCCTGCTGTTGGCAGACGTCACCAGGCACCCCGTTTCGCATTCACTGGGGCAAGAGAATAGAGACGGAACCGCGTCTATCTGAGCACGAGTTCGAACCGTCGCCCGGTCTGCCCGTCAGTCACTCGCACAACTTCGGGATCGATTGCGGTGACGCGAAACGCATCGCCGATCAGATCCCCAACGCGGACGAAGCGGGGCGTCTGCCCGGCGTCCTCCAGGATTGCCGTGCGCGTGAGGCCGGACGCACCTTCTTCCTCTGCGATGCCGAGGAGTGCGGGCAACGACGGCACGCTGATCGGCTGCGCTTCTGGCCGTGGCGCGCGAGGAGTAAGGCTTAGCGGCGGCAATGATGGCTGCGAGGGGCGACGCCCTTCGGCGAATGTGAAGGGGCTGCGCTCTCGGTCGAGGGGAGCCGGCGCACCGCGAGTAAAGGCGGCCAGCTTCGCGAACTCCAGCGTGTCGGTTTTACTGATCGCTGCAGGCAGGGCACGATCCTCCCTCATCGAGAGGGTCATCGGCTGCGAATTCGGACGTAACCAGGTGGGGAACCCGAGCCCGACAGCGACTACCGGCACGCACAACCACGCACGCGTCATATTCGGTATACGCGCGCCATCCGGAATCAGATTTCGGGGCGTAGTCATCCCCCGAAGACCGCCCCCAGCTCCGCTGTGGGTGCGACCACGGCGCGGTGCTCCCGTTCGTAGTTCGGGGAGCGAGTGGGACGCGCGTCGAGTACAGCGCGAATGCCGTACCAGGGTGGACTCCTCTCGCCGTCCCTGGTGGCTGACAAGACCTGGCGGATCGTCGGTCCGCGCTAGGCGATCACTCCGCACGGCGCGGCACGTCGATGCCGCGCCTTAAAGTTCCCGCGGCCATTCTCAGCGCTGCGGCGCCAGCGCCGGCGCGTGCGCCTCCACCCATGCGTGAGGCGTCATCCCCTGCAGGCGCTTGAAGTCGCGGCGGAACGAGTCCGGATTTCCGTACCCTACACTCGCCGACACCTCCTTGACGGAGACAGCCGGCAGGCGCAGCAGTTCGAGCGCGCTGCGCACCCGCGCGCGCGCGAGGTGCACACGCAGGCACAGACCCGTGCTCTGTTTGATGAGGCGCTCGAGGTGCCACCGCGAGATACCGACCTGACGCGCCAGATCGTCGAGACGCAAGGCCTGGGCGGAGTGGCTCTCGAGGAGCGTCAGCGCCTGCTGCACGCGCCTGTCCAGCCGCGGGCCCCACCGTGGTGATTCCTCCAGGACGCAGCGCAGCACCTGTAGCGCGACGGGTGGAAGGTCGTTGCCACTTGCCGACCCGAGACGCGCCAGCAGCGGCAACGCTTCTACCCGTGCCGCGGCGGTGCCTCGCTCCGTCAGCGTGACCAGGAACGACAACAGCACTCCACGCGCAACGACGAAATCCGCGCACGACAACTGCTGCCAGGGCACAGAGCGTACGGCCCGCCGCAGGCCTCTGTGGACGTCGCCCCCGGGGCCTTTGCGGGTCAGCGCGCCGCAGGCGACTTGCAGGCGTTCGACGAATTCCGTCCCGGCCCACCCGGCATCTGCTTCGGTCATGGCCAAGCTCCTTGTCCTCTCCGACGTTGCCACAAAACCATGGGGATTGCCACAAACGAGTGTGAGGTTTCGGTGTTCGCCGCCCGCGAGGACTGGTACGTTACTCGCAACGACCCATCGGCATCGCGCGCTCGACCGATCGCGCGTTTTGACGTCTCCCCTCGGGGGTTACATGAAGTTTTTCCGGGTTCGCTCTCTTCGCAATTCGGCGATTCACGGCATCGGCTGGGTGCTCCTCGTCACGCTCGCGGTGGTGACGACGACACCGGCGCGGACGCAGGATCGTCCGGCCGCGGCGATTGCTGACGACTACGGCTGATGACGGCGGCAAGCACCATCGCCACAAAGATGAACGACGCCGATTCGACGTTGTGCCGCTGTAT
>JANPCT010000007.1:0-1680 GCA_031431095.1 Acidobacteriota bacterium
TCGAGCACGTCCGCGCCGACGCCCTCGGCGATGTCAGGTCCGGTGTTTCCGCCATTGTTCGTGCCGAGCAGCAACATGATCGCCTTCGGTTGAAACCCCTGACCTTCGCCGGTGGCCAAGCCCCAGAGCACGCCCTGTGTCGTATCGCCGGCAACCGCGAAGTTGGCGGTCCGCATGCCGCCGAAATACTTGTCGAACATCACCTTATTCGCCTCGCCCTGCACCCACCAGTCGGTGATGGAGTCTCCGTCCAGGAGCAAGTCGATGTTGCCTTGCTTCGCCACTTCGACGAAGCCGAGGTGTCTCGGTCCCTGCCTTTGAGCCGTCTGCGTGAACGTGGCGGCGACGTTCTTGCGTGCCGGCTGCAGCATCAGCAGCGATTCGAATTTCTTCAATAGCGGCTTGTTCGATGACGTGTCGCCGTCGATGAAGGACTTGACCGCGGCATTGACCTGCATCAGCTCCGCGGATGTCGGACGAGGAATGGCGACCTCCAGCGGTACCGGGGCCGGCGGCCCAATCACCACCGGCTGGGGCACGAACCCGCCGCGCCCCGCACCCTGCTGCGTCGTCGCTGGCGGCGCCGTCTGCGCGAGCGCGGCTCCGGCCCAGAGCAGGCACGCGAGGAAGGTCACGCGGATGCGGGCCCGGCGGTTCAGCACGATCGACACATAAGCCATGGGAATTTTCCTCGAGGAAATTGGGCGAGGATACCACCGTCGCGTAACGGGGCGCGGCACCCGCGGCCTATACTCTCCGAATGCCACCCCGTGAATTGACCCGCCGTGAGCTGTTGAAAACGCTCGCGGTGGCCCCGGTTCTGGCCGCGACCCAGGATTCTCCGTCCTCGGTCCTCCGGCCTCCGACCACCTCGGCCCTGCAGGTCGGGATTATGTCTCGCCATCTGCAGTGGACGTCGGTCGAGGACGCGATCGAGGTGGCGAAAACGGCGGGGTTCGAGGCGATCGAGTGGACGGTTCGCCCCGGAGGCCATGTGCCTCCCGAGCGCGTCGAACGCGAGCTGCCGCGGGTCATCGAGCTGACGCACAAGGCCGGCCTCGCCACCCCGATGATCTCGTCATCAATCCAGGATGCGTCATCGCCTTACGCAGAAGCGATTCTGAGCGCCGCGCACGGCGCCGGCGTGACGTTCTATCGCGGCGGGCAGTCCTTCCGCTACGACTACACCAGGCCGCTGGCCCCGCAGCTCGAGGCGCTCAAGCCCAGGATTGCCACTCTGCTGCCGCTCAACCAGAAGTACCGGATGACGTGGGCCTATCACACGCATTCGGGCGCCGGGAACATCGGCGGCAACATCTGGGACATCTGGAGCGTGATCAAGGATTTCGATCCGGCTTACATCGGACTGAACTACGACACCGGCCACACGATGATTCGCGGCGGCAACGGGTGGGGTGACGCCGCCCATGTTGCCCTGACCCACATCCGTGGCCTCGCGATCAAGGATCCGCGCTGGGAACGCAACGCCGAGGGACAATGGGTGCCGGAGTTCGTGCCGATCGGTGAGGGGCTCGTCGACTTCAAGGCGCGCTTCGAGCTGCTGAAATCCGCCGGCTTCAGCGGACCGGTGACCGTCTACTTCGAGCATCATGGGCTGCTCGGAACTGACGTCGGCACATGGAAGCTGCAGATGCCGCGCGGCGAGTTCATCGCCATCGT
>JANPCT010000008.1:0-2819 GCA_031431095.1 Acidobacteriota bacterium
CAGGACAGACCCGAGCCACGTGCTGGTGACGTGCTTCAAGCAGCCGCTGCAGAAGCCCCGCGTCGACGCGCTGCGTGCCGCCATTCCTGGCCGCGAGACGCTGCATGCCGATCGCCGGCAGCTCTACATGGTGTTTCCCGACGGGATGGGCCCCTCGAAGGCCGCCGTCCTGGCCGGCCGGATGCTGCCGGGTGGCACGGCGCGCAACTGGAACACCGTGTTGAAGCTCGACGCGGCCGCCGCGACATCATGAGGATCACGACTACGGCTTACGACAGCAACGCCGCCTTACAGTACTCGATCGACTTCGCGATTTCCTTCATCCGGTCCGAGCCGGCCGGCACCGCGTATTCGAACTCGATGGTCGCCTGGATCGGCCACTTGTTGTCGCGAATGAGGCGCAGGACGTCCTTGATGGGCGTGTCCCCCTCGCCGAACGGCGTGTTGGCCCCTTCGTCCTTTTTGCGATCCTTGATGTGGACGTGAGTGATGCGCTCGTGGTGCTGTTTCATGAACGCCACCGGCGAGCCGAAGTTGCCGGCGACGAAATGGCCGATGTCGAGGTTGGCGCCGTTCTGTTTCGCGTAGCCGAACGCCGTCTCGAAGTCCTGCGGCGTCTGCTTGGTATGCGCGTGATAGCCGACCCTCACGCCGTGCGTGTCGGCGAACTGGCCCACGCGTTTCGCCCCCTCGACTTCGAGCTCGCACGAGATCGCTTTGACGCCGAGCGTCTTCGCCAGCTTGAACGCGTAGTCCATCTCCGGGTCGGTGAACTGGTAAATCCCGTCGTACTTCAGAACCTCCATCCGCACGCCGGCGTCCTCCCACTTCTTGCGGACGGCCGCGGCCCTGGCCGGGTCAGCCGTCAATCGCCAGGCGCGCAGCTGCTCCGCGGCGGCCTTCTGTTCTGCCGCGCCGCGCACGTTCGTCGACGGCGCTCCCATCGCGAGCTCGACCGGCTGCGAGCGCATCTCGACGGCGCTGATGCCGAGCGCCAGCGTGTTCGCCAGCGTCTGGTCGATATTCATGTCGCGGGCGCCGTAGTTGTACGGCACGTTCATCCCGACCTGGACGCCCGCCCATTTGGAGTCCGGCTTCGCCTGCACTGCAAAGAGCTCGCGCGGCAGCAGGCCGGCGGCCGGGAGCGTCAGCAGCAGTTTTCCGAGTTCGCGGCGCGTGTAATCCATCAGTCCTCCTGATCGTCCTGCGGCGCGCAGTGTATCATCCGGCCACCATTTCAACGCGGCGCTGCACGGCTACGAGGTTGTTGATGAACAGGCACGTCTTTGCGACATCTCTTTTCCCGCTCATGGTCGTGGCAGCGCTGATTGCGCCGGCGGCCGCGCAGCAGACGGTCGCAAAACGATCCAGCAAGGCCCCGACGGAAGCGGATCTGGTGAACGCCAGGCCCGGACGCGATCCCAACCAGCCGATCGACGAGGAATACACCAGGGGCATTCGCAAGTACACGACCGAGACGTATTTCACCTCACCGCTCGTCGACTACCTGCCGGCATCGAAGACCGTGCCGACGCCGAAAGCCATCCTCGGGGACGTCGCGGGCGCGGCGGGCAAGCTGCCGTACTCCACAGAGATTTACGATTACATGCGCCTGCTGGCGAAGTCCACGCCGCGCGTCCGCGTCTTCACGATCGGGACGACCGAGGAAGGGCGGGAGATGATTGCCGTCGCCGTGGCGTCGGAAGCCCTGATGGCCAGGCTCGATCAGAACAAGGCCGATCTCGCCAGGCTGGCCGACCCGCGCACCATCAAGATGGACGATGCGCTGGCGGACGAGATCGCCAGGCGGGCGGCCCCCGTTTACTATCTCACCGGCACCATTCACTCCACCGAAGCGGGCTCGCCGACGGCGCGCATGGAGCTGGCCTACCGGCTCGCCGTCGACGACAGCCTCTACATCCGCAACATTCGCGAGCACGTCATCACGCTGATCACGCCGGTCGTCGAAGTCGACGGCCGCGATCGCATCGTCGACGCCTATGAGTGGAAGAAGAAGCATCCCAAAGACACGCCGATGAGCAGCGTCTACTGGGGGCATTACGTGCAGCACGACAACAACCGCGACGCCATGGCACTGACGCTGAAGCTGTCGCAGAACGTGCTGGACACCTACCTGGGATGGAAGGCGCAGGTCCTGCACGACCTGCACGAATCCGTGGCGCTCCTCTACGACAACACCATCGGCAACGGCCCCTACAACGCGTGGCTCGACCCGATCCTGACCAACGAGTGGCACCTGATCGGGTGGAACAATGTCAACGAGATGACCCGCATGGGCATGCCGGGGGTGTTCGCCTGGGGATCGTTCGACACCTGGTCCCCCGGATACCTGATGTTCATGGCGGCGACGCACAACGGGATCAGCCGCCTCTACGAGACGTTCGGCAACGGCGGCAGCGCCGACACCGAAGAGCGGACGCTCTCGGCGGCCGATACGGCGCGCACGTGGTTCCGGCAGAACCCGGCGCCCGAGCGCGTGCGCTGGTCGCTGCGCAACAACAACAACTACCAGCAGACCGGCATCCTGGTGTCGCTGAATCATTTCGCCAACAACCGGATCTACTTCCTGCGCAACTTCTACGACAAGAGCAAGCGGTCGATCCTCAAGCCGAAAGTGGAAGGGCCGGCGGCTTACGTGTTCCCGGCCGGCGATCCGCGTCTCGGCACGCAGGCCGAGCTGCTGCGCGTGCTGCAGAAGCAGGCGGTCGAGATCTCGCGCGCCACGGCGCCGTTCATCGTGACGATCCCCGGCCGCCCGGCTCCGGCCGGCCGCGGCGGCCGCGGCGTTGGCGCAGGCG
>JANPCT010000009.1:0-11733 GCA_031431095.1 Acidobacteriota bacterium
CCGGCCTGCGCCTCGACCTCACCGCGCCGCCGCAGCGGTCGGTTGCCCCGCCGCGGACGAGCGTCGAACGGCTGCGGCTGCTGCCCATCCCGGCATGACCATGGCTGCACTCGAGCCCGGGTTCACGTCCACGACGATTGAAGGCAGCATCGCCGCGCCGGCGGGATTTCGCGCCGCCGGCGTCGCCTGCGGCATCAAGAAATCGCAGGCGCTGGACCTGGCGTTGATCGTCAGCGATGACCCGGCGTCGAGCGCCGCCGTGTTCACCACCAACAAGGCGATCGCGGCGCCGGTCGTGGTTTCGAAAGCCAGGCTCGAGGCCTGCGCCGGCCACTCGCGCGTGGTCGTCATCAACAGCGGCTGCGCCAACGCGTGCACGGGACCCGACGGTCATGCCACCGCCGAGGCGATGGCCGACGCCGCCGCCGCCGCCGCGGGTGTGGATCGCCTGGAGGTGCTGGTCGCCTCCACGGGAGTGATCGGGGTGTCGCTCGATCGGCAGCGCGTCATGGGGGGCATTGCCACGGCGGCGAAGGCGCTGTCGCGGGACGGCGGACCCGACGCGGCGCGCGCGATCATGACAACCGATCCGTTTGCCAAAGAGACGGCAATCGAAGTCTCGACCGCAGCGGGGACGTTCCGTGTCGGCGGCATCGCCAAGGGCTCCGGAATGATCGAGCCGCTGATGGCGACCATGCTGGGAGTGGTCACCACCGACGCCCGAGTCGAACCGCTGCTGCTGCAGCGCGCGCTCGCGACGGCCAACGACGTCACCTTCAACGCCATCACGGTGGATGGCGAGTGCTCGACCAACGACTGCGTCTTCGCCCTTGCCAACGGCGCCAGCGGCTTTGCCATCACCGAAGCGAACCTCGATCTCTTCGTCGAGGCGCTGAGGCGTGTCTGTGAGGTGCTCGCCATCGGCATCGTCCGTGGCGGTGAAGGGGCGACGAAGCTGGTCACCGTCGAGGTCACCGGCGGGGCCAGTGCCGGCGAGGCCAAGCGCGCCGCTCGCGCAATCGCGAACTCGCCGCTGGTCAAGACCGCGGTTCATGGCGCCGATCCCAACTGGGGGCGGCTCGTCGCGGTAGCGGGCCGGGCCGGCGTGGCCTTCACGCTCGAGCGCGCGCGCATCCAGATCGGCGACGTCGAGCTCTTCGCCGATGGGCGTCCGTTCGACGAGCGCGCGTCCCTCGCGTCCGAGCACCTGCAGGGTACGGACGTCACGCTCCGCGTCGATCTCGGGACGGGAGGCGCCGGGACCGCGCGCATGTGGACGTGCGACCTCAGCGCGGAATACGTGAAGATCAACGCGGAGTACAGAACATGAGTGTGCCGGCACCCGCGCGGGTGGCGGCATGGCAGCCGTCACAATTTCTGTCCGTCCTCGACCTGACGCCAGGCGAGCTGGAGGCGTGTCTCGATCTTGCCGCCTCGCTCAAGGCGGCCCGGCATGCCGGCCGTGCGCATGCCATGCCGCTCACCGGCCGCCACATCGCGCTGCTGTTCGACAAGCCGTCGCTGCGTACGAGATCGACGTTCATGATCTCGGTCCGCGAGCTGGGTGGCGACGTGATCGAGCCTCCGGCCGACGTCGGACTCGGCGGTCGCGAAACGATCGAGGATGTTGCCCGCAACCTGGAGCGCTGGGTCTATGGCGTCGTGATCCGGACGTTCGCGCAGGAACGCCTCGCGCGTTTCGCCGCCGCAGCTCCGGCCCTCCGCCTGGTCAACGCGCTGACCGACGAGGAGCACCCGTGTCAGGCGCTCGCGGATTGCCAGACCCTGCTGGAACGGTGGGGCACGCTGCGCAACCGCACGATCGCGTTCGTCGGCGACGGCAACAACGTCGCGGCGTCGCTCGCGCAGGCGGTCGCCATGCTGGGCGGCATGGTCATCGTCGCGTCACCGCGCGGTTTTCAGCTTCCCGATCACGTCCGTGACTCGGTCAGGAAAATCGCGCGTTTCGGCGGCGGCGTCGAAGTGACCACTGATGCCCGCGCGGCGGTGGCGCGCGCAGACGCTGTCTATACCGACGTGTGGGCGTCGATGGGGCAGGAGAGCGAGACCGAGACGCGCGAAGAGATTTTCAGGCCGTATCAGGTGAATGGCGCGTTGATGGCCGAAGCGCCGCGCGACGCGCTCTTCATGCACTGCCTCCCCGCACATCGCGGCGTCGAAGTGACCGACGAAGTGATGGACTCGGCCGTATCGGTCGTCTTCGACCAGTCCGAGAACCGCCTCCATACGCAGAAGGCGCTGCTCGCGCTGCTCGCCGGCTGACTCCTCGCGGCTGAGGACATCAGGTCTCGCCGGCTACACCAGCTCTCCCAGGCGCACAGCCAGCGCCTGTCAAGTCGCCACCGTTAACGGTAGACTCCCCAGATGCGGCAGGCTGTCATCCCTCGCCACGGCACCGCGGACGTCTTCGAGATGCGCGAGTCCGCTGATCCGGCGCCCGGCGATGGGGAGATCCGCATCCGCGTTCGCGCCGCCGGGATCAACTTCGCCGACATCCTCGCGCGTATCGGACTGTATCCGGACGCCCCGAAGCCGCCGGTTGTCGTCGGCTACGAAGTCGCCGGCGTCGTGGACGCCGTGGGCGGCGGGGTGAGCAATCCGTACGTGGGGGATCGTGTGGTCGCGTTGACCCGATTCGGCGGTTATTCTGATTGCGTGGTCGTGCCCGCCTCACAGGCGTATCGATTTCCGGAGCGGTTGAGCGACGCAGAGGCCGCCGCTGTGCCGGTCACCTACCTGACGGCGGCGATTGCGCTCTACCGGATGGCGGCGGTGTCCGCCGGAGAGGTCGTGCTCGTGCACAACGCCGGTGGCGCCCTCGGCATCGCGGCGACGCAACTCGCGCGGCTTCGGCGCGCGACGGTGATCGGCACGGCCTCGGCCGCGAAGCACGACGCGCTGCGCAGCTTCGGCGTCGACCACGCGATCGATTATCGCCACGGGAACGTCGAAGCCGAGGTGGAGCGCTTGACTCGCGGCCACGGCGTCGACGTCGTCCTCGACCCGCTCGGGGGCGCCAGCTTCGCCGCCAGCTACCGGATGCTGGCGCCGCTCGGCCGCCTGGTCATGCTCGGTCTCTCGTCGATGTCGGGCGAGAAGCGCAGCGGGTGGCGTGTCCTGCGATCGTGGTGGGCGATGAAGTCATTCGCACCGCTGTCGCTGATCAATGGCAACCGCGGCGTCTTCGGCTTGAACGTCGCGCATCTGTGGAACGAGCGGAGCCAGTTGCAGCCGTTGATGGAAATGATCATGGCCGAGTTGAGCGTCGGGCGCCTCCAGCCGATCGTCTCACGGACCTTTCCCCTCGACCGTGTTGCCGACGCCCATCGTTTCATTCAGGCGCGATCCAACATCGGCAAGGTCGTGCTGACCACCTGACCGCCATTCGCGGCCGCGAGTGAGAGACGAGTGACCGAACCGATGACCTGTCGCGGATGATTCGACCCCTTCTGCTGGCCGCGGCGGCGCTGGCGGCATTGACCTGCGCGTATACGTGGCCGCTCAGCGCTCATGTCGGTTCCGCCGTGGCCCACGATCGCGGCGATCCACTCCTGGTCACATGGATCCTGTGGTGGAGCGCGCACGCGGTACCGCTGACAGCGGCGTGGTGGAACGCACCCGCCTTCTACCCCTCGCCGGGCGTCCTGGCCTTCTCGGAGAACCTGCTCGGCCTGGCGCCGATCACCGCTCCCGTCATCGCGCTGACGCAAACACCCCTGGCTGGATACAACGCGGCCTTTCTCGCCAGTTACCTGTGCAGCGGGCTGGGCGCCTACCTGCTGGCGTTCGTTCTCACGCGCCGGCACGATGCGTCGTTCGTCGCGGCAGTCGCCTTCGCCTTCGCGCCATACCGGCTGTCGCATGCGCAGCACCTCCAGCTGCTCTCTTCTTACTGGATGCCCGTCGCAGTCGCGGCGCTGCACCTGTATCTCGCATCGCCGGCGTGGCGATGGGCGGCTGTCTTCGCCGGGAGCTGGCTGCTCCAGGCGCTGGCCTGCGGCTACTACCTGTTCTTCCTCACCATCTTCGTCGTGCTGTGGCTTGGCTGGTTCGCGCCGCGAAAGATGGCGTGGCGCGACGCCGTCCGCCTGACGGTCGCATGGGCTATCGCCGGCGTGCTGATCGCCCCGGTCCTGATCGGGTACCGCGCCGTCCACGCCGCGTACGGCTTCACGCGAAGTCCAGTGGAGGTCGTGAATTACAGTGCCGACGTCGCGGGCCTCTGGTCCGCGTCGGGCGACTCCTTGCTGTGGCGCTGGCTTCACGCGGGCGTCGGCGCGGAATCGGAGATGTTTCCGGGGGTGACCATCCTGGCGCTGCTCGTCGCGGCAACGGTGCTGTTCCTGCGGCGCCGGCAGAGAGGCGCAGCCGAGAACCTCTCGGACGGGACCGGCATCTTCTACGCCCTCACCGCTGTGCTGATGTGGATCCTTTCCCTCGGACCGCGACCTGCACTCCATGGGCGGCCGCTCGGGGTTCATGGTCCGTACGCCCTGCTGATGAACCTTCCCGGGTTCAACGGCATGAGGGTTCCGGCGCGGCTGTGGATGCTGTCGGTGCTCTGTCTCGCAGTCGTGGCCGCCATTGTCATCTCGCGGATCGAGTCGCGCCGGTGGCGAAGGCTGGCGGCGGCTGCCGCGGCGGCTGGACTGCTACTCGACGGCTGGCCGCGAGCCTTCCCCATCGTCGCGGCGCCGCCGATGCGGGTCACTTCGATCGACGCGCGCGCCCGGCTTGGCCTGCCGGTTGCGCAGAACGAAACGGAAACGATGTACGGGGCGATCGCACAGGCGCGTCCGGTATTCAACGGCTACAGCGGCTACGCTGCGCCACAGCACGCGGCCATGCGCGATCTCCTGGAGCATCACGATCCACGGATCCTCGCGCGGCTGGCGGCGACCGAGACGATTGAAGTGGTCATCGAATCGGCAAACGACGTGGATGGCGCGTGGCGGGCGTTCGTTGCGGCGATTCCAGGGGTCAGGCGTGTGGACGCCTTCCCGGAGTGGACGAGTTACGAGTTGGCACCGACCGCCGCCGTATCGCCGCCGGCGCCGTTGGGTACGCGCCAGTCCCCCGCGGCGATCTCCACCAACACCAACGTGCCCGACATCAACGCCGTGCTCGACGGCGACATCCGGACGCGGTGGCATTCGACCGGGCAGCACGGGGACGAAACGATCACGCTCGATCTCGGCCGTGCGCAATCAGTGGCTGCGATCGAGATGTGCCTTGGCGCATACCCCGGCCAGTATCCGCGCGTGCTCGTCGTCGAAAGCTCGCGGGACGGCGTGCGGTGGACACCGGTCTATACTGGCGATACGGCGCTCGCGACTTACGATGCGGCCGTCCGTTCGCCGCGGGAAGTGCCCGTCACGCTGCGCGTCGGCCAGGACGATGTCCGATTCGTGCGGCTGCGTCAGACAGGCAGCGACCCTCGCGTCGGATGGAGCATCGTGGAGTTGCGCGTCATTCAGTGACAATGCTCCCGCAGACGCGGCGCCCCCTCGCCCTCGCCACGCTCGCCTATCTTGCCCTCACCCTCGCCTATACGTGGCCGCTGCCGATGCGGCTGATGGACGGCGTCGCACACGACGCCGGTGATCCGGTGCTGAACGCGTGGATAATGTGGTGGACCACGAAGTCGGTCCCACTCACCGCCGCATGGTGGAACGCGCCGATCTTTCACCCGGTGCCTGGCGCGCTCGCGTTCTCCGAGCATCTGCTGGGTCTGGCGCCGATCGCCGCGCCTCTCATCGCGCTGACCGGCAACGCGCTGCTCGGCTACAACGTCACCATCCTGGCCAGCTACGTGCTGTCCGCGCTGGGCGCGCACTTTCTCGCCTTCACGCTGACGCGACGGCACGATGCCGCGTTCCTGGCGGGTGTCGCCTTTGCCTTTGCGCCGTACCGGCTCGCGCAGCTCCCGCATGTCCAGGTCCTGTGCGCCTACTGGACCCCGGTCTGCCTGGCAGCGCTGCATCGGTATGACCGGCAATCGAAACCGGCATGGGCGGCGGTGGCTGCCTTCGCGTGGCTCATGCAGGCGCTTTCGAACGGCTACTTTCTCTTTTTCCTGTCGGTCTTGCTGTCACTGTGGTTTGTCTGGTTCGCACTGGGACGCTGGTCGCTTCGCTCCATCGCAGTCGCTGCGCTCGCGTTCACCGGCGCCGCGCTGCTGCTGGCGCCCATCCTTCGCGACTACCAGGTCATCCTTCACGACACCTACGGCTTCAGTCGTTCGGCCGACGAAATACGACTCTTCAGCGCGGACGTCGCAGGTCTTCTTTTCGCTCCCGACGATCTCCTGCTGTGGGGATGGGTCCAGGTCTTCCGTCGTCCGGAGTCGTCGCTCTTCCCCGGTCTTGCGATTGTGCTCTTGTCTGCGCATGCCATCTATCGCGCGCGCCCGTTTCATCTCGGTCCCGACGCGTCATCCCGCCTGCGCGTCGGCGCCGGTGCGCTCGGCACGATTCTTCTGCTGCTGCTGGTCGCGGCAGCGGTTCCAATCGCCTACGGAACGTGGCGGCTTTCCGCGGCGGGCCTCCGCGTGTTGTCCCTGTCACGCGCCGACCGGCCGCTGCTCCTCGCCATCGTGACGGCGGTCGCCCTGCTGCTTCTGCTGCCCCGTGTCCGCGCGGCATGGCGGCACCGCTCGGCGCTCGCCTTCTATTTGATGGCCGCTGCCGGGATGTGGATCCTGGCGCTCGGGCCGGAGCCGACCATCATGGGGCGGCATACAGTGTCGAGCGCGCCTTACGGCTGGCTGATGCAGCTGCCCGGTTTCGACGGGCTGCGGGTGCCCGCGCGATTCTGGATGATGGCGCTCGCCTGCCTGAGTGTCGTCGCGTCACTGGCAGTCAATCCGCTGGCCGGACGCAGGCGACAAGCCGTCATCGCGATCGCCGCGGCCGGACTGCTGATGGACGGCTGGCCGAGAGCGTTCACTGTCATCGCCGCGCCGGCCGCCCGGCCGGCTCCGCCTGCGGTCGCGACGCGGCTCGATCTCCCGATGTCTGACGATGTGGACGCGGCAGCTTTGTATCAGCAGACACTCGACTTCATCCCCTTGCACAACGGCTTCAGCGGCTACTTCGCCCCCCACTACTACGCGCTACGAACACTGCTCGACAATCGCGACCCGCGCGTGCTTCATGTCCTCGCCGCCGATGGTCCGCTCGGCATCGTCGTGCATCATGAACTGGATCAGGACGGCGCGATCCGCAGGTTCGTGATGGCCCACCCTGGAGTGTCCGTCATGCGAAGGGAGCCGGAGTGGAGCAGTTACCTGGTTCCGCGCGAAGCCGCGCCGCCGGTGTTTCCTGACCGCTCCGGATCCCCATTGCAGATCAAGTCGCTGAGTACTTTTCCTAGCCCGCCGCACGCCTCACGCGCGCTCGACGGTGACCTGCGCACCCGATGGAGCGGCGGGGGCCAGCAACAGGCCGGCGAAGCCGTGATCGAGCTGGAGCAGGTCTCACATGTTGGACAGGTGGTGATCGATCTTGGCGGCTTCGTCACGGATTTTCCCACCCGCCTGCAGATCGACGTCTCACAGGACGGAACCGGCTGGGCGCCGGCGTGGAGCGGGACGACCGCGCTGCACGCCTATTACGCCGCGGTACGGCATCCGCGGGAAGTGCCGCTGGTCTTCGCCATCGACAGGGACGAGGTGCGGTTCATTCGATTGCGGCAGACGGGTTTCGGCTCGCACGACTGGAGCATTGCGGAACTGCACGTCCTGCGCTAGTGGCTCGCCGAGCTGCGCGTGTTTCAGTAACCCGCCGGCGCCGTGCATTCGCGCCGCGGACCGATGCTGATTGCGACAGGTATCGCGGCCGTGCCGGGGGCCATGACAAATACGCTGACGCCGACCGGTTCCCGCATGCGCGCGATCAGGGTCCACGGCAGCGGGGCGCCAGGCGCGATGCCGAGCAGCTCACGCACTTGCGGCAGCTCCCAGTCTTCGAACACGGCGTAGGGTTTATAGCCCGCGGACGCCAGTGCCTCTCCCGCGCGGGGTATCCACGCCTTGTCGACGAGGTCGTAACGGATGGTCGGAAGACCCGAGTAGAACCGTGCGCTGCCACTGTGCTGGATGGAAAGGACGATGGCGTTTTTCGGCAGGGCGTCCTTCAGATAGCGTCCGACCTCCTCGTAGCGCTGTTCGCCGTCTCGCAGCGGCCCCAGCATCTGCTGCGCCCGTGTAAACCGGATCTGTGTGAAGAGCATGAGCAGGACGAGTGCGATAGCTGCGGCCCTTCCCCAGGGCTCGGGGAGCGCGCGGGCTATTGCACGAATGCCCAGGACGGCAAGGATCAGCGTCGCCGGAATGGCGGGGAGCATGAACCGCAGATACCACCACTCTTCGAAGGGCGCGTACGCGAGGTAGCAAAGCCACGTGGCGGCGACGAGTAGAAACATCAGGCACAGCGCTCCCGCGCGCGCACCCCATCGCCTGTACCCGACCAGCGGCACCACTGAGAGCAGCACCAGCGCCGAATGCGACCGCAACAGCCATGACGGATAACGCTGCAGGTTCGGCCACACGCTGCTCCACGAATACAGCTCGCCCATCGTCCCGTAGCCGCTTCTGAGAGCGCCGCCATACCAGAGCGAGTTCGTGATCGCGATGGCGGCGATCGCAGCCGCGACGGGAGCGCAAAAGGCGGCGGCACGGACGAGTCCCAGCCGAACGCGCTGCTCGCCGAGCAGCAGGAACAGAACAAACGCGGGCGGCACGAACCACAGTTGCGGGCGCACGAGCATCGCCATTCCTGCAAGCACACCCGCCGAGAGGTCCGACGCTCGGCTGTCACGAAGTGCGAGCACCGCAGCCGCCGTCCACAGCGCTGCGACGGGCACGTCTGTCATAGGCCAGAGTGACTGGAAGACGACGACCGGGCTTGCCGCTACCAGGAGGGCCGATAGCGCGCCGACTGTAGCGCCGCCAGCCTTGCGGCCGAGCAGAAACGTCACAAGCACCAGCGCGCCGGCGAACACAGGGGTCACAACGAACGGACCACATGGACCCACGACTGCCGTCGTCGCCGCCATGATCAGCGGAAGCCCCGGCGCGTAGGAGGGGACGCTGGCGGGAGCGCCGGCTGCAGCGCGGTAGCCGAGTGGTGACAGCGATGCGGCGGCGGACGGCCAGGGGACCCGCGCGGGCAGCGGCTGCGGACTGGGCTGCCAGCCATGCAGCCAGCCGTACGCCTGGCTGATGTAGGCGAAGGAGTCTGCGCCGCCTGCGGCATGCGTGCCCCACCGCCATGCGGTGGCCGTCACCGCGATGGCGCAGGCGACCGCGATGGCAACCGCCACGCGGCTCCAGGCTCTCGCGATGCGAGCGATATCGGACGAGAACGCGTCGCGGCAGGAGGTTGCGTAGACGCCAAGCAGGAGCAAGGCGACGAGAAGCGGGCGAAGCGCATCGCGCGAGCGCAAGACCACCCCGGCGAACCGCAGCTGAATGCCGCCGATGACGGTGATCCATGCAGCGAGCGCGACGGCGATCAGCATGCCCGCGAAGAGCACACCGCGAATGCTGTTCCGGACGTTCATTGCAGGTCGAATGCACGTCCGGTGAAACTCCGTATGGCTATAGCGGGCCCGGCGTCGGCAGGAGGCGGTCGGACCCGTCCTGAACAGCGCCGCGGTGGGGTCACTACTTCCGCGCGAGCGCGGCGATCTCCGCCGGGCTCAGCGTCCGCGGCTCGGCGCGCAGTCCTGAGACGTTGAATGTGTTTCCGGCGCCGTGGACGAGAACGTCGCCGCGTGCCATTCTCGCCGCCGTCTGGAAGTCACCGGCGCGGCGCAAGCCCGGTATGTAGACCCGCTCGACGAACGCCGCGTCGCTCGACGTGTCGAAGCGAGCAACGTCGAGGATGGCTTTCCGCACCGGCACGATCGCGGTGGCGAGCAGCCCGGCGAGCGCAGCGTCTCCGCTGGCGACGAGCACCGCTGACGGGGAGTCGCGCAGGGCGGCAACAATGGCCTCGACACGCTGCGAGGCGGGCGTTCGGTTATAGGTGTCGAAGTGCCTCACCGTGTCGGCCGAGGCCTGATCGAAGGGAGCGAACGTGACGGCACGGACATCTGCGCCCGTGCGGCGGAGCGCGGACTCTACATCGGGCGACACACCGGCGATCACGATCGTCCGCCTGCCCTGGACGGTCGAGGACGTTGGCGAGGCGTCACTGTCGCCGTATCCGAGCGCGTGCCGAAGGGCCGTCGCGAGGAGCGTCCCATCGGCAGCAGCGATTTGCGACTTCGCGCTGGCGATCCACTGGTCGGTGATTTGCGCTCGCGTCGCAGCACCGTCGGGCAGCCCGCGGCCGTAGAACACCAGCAGATCGGTGAGCTGGTCGGCGACGAACGACGGTTCGGCGCGGCGCACGTCCGCCGGCGCGTGTTGCAGCCACCGCGCCATCCAGGCGTACATCGCCTCGCGGCTTTCCTTGTTGAAGTTGTGCTCCGCGTCCAGGCGGACGGCATGGACCCGCTCGGCCGCACCCAATAGCGCATAGATCGCGCGCACGGCAGGATACTCGACCTCCAGCGTTTCGGCTGTCCAGTCGCCCGTCGCGGAGACCATGAGCAGCGGCCGCGGCGCGATGGTGGCGGCGATTTCGACATTGGTGGTGTCGAGCCGCAACCCGGGCAGGTTTTCGCACAGGCAGCCGCCCTGCATGTGCAGCGAGATCATGTTGACCGGCGCCGCCACCGCAACGCGCGCGTCGACGGCGCCAAGCAGGAACGTCTGCGTGCCGCCGCCTGACTCCCCGGTGACGCCGAACCCGTCGCGGCGCACATAAGGCAGCGTCTCGAGGAAGTCGAGTGCGCGGATGCTGTTCCACAACTGCAGCCCGCTGAGGCTCAGTCCCCACAGGTTTTCACGACGGCCGCCGAAGGTGTGGGAGAGTTGGCGGCTGTCGTTGTAGCCGATCATGTCGTGCGTGAGGACGACAAAGCCCTGACGAGCCAGGCCTATGGCGCGCCCAGGACCAGAGTTGATCAACGTGTTCTCCAGCCGTCCGTTCGCCCAGTGACCATGTGGCGACAGGATGGCCGGAAACGGGCCCGCTCCGACCGGACGATACAAATTACCCGTCACGAAGAATCCCGGCAGACTCTCGAAGTACACCTTCGAGACGCTGTAATCCGCGTGCGGGACCTCGTCGAACACGACCGGGCGAAGCGGCGTCTTCTCCGGCATCGGCAGCAATCCGGCGCTGGCCATCACGTGATCGCGGAGGTAGCGGGCACGCCGGGACCAGGCCTCAGGCGATGCGATGCGCGGCGCGTCGAAGCGATCGTTCAGTGTCCGGTACTGCGCGGAGAGCGCCGGAGGCACGGCCACGATCGAAATCACGAGCGCCGCAAGCGCAGCCGATCGTCTCATCAATTTCCGCATGATACGCTCCTCACATGATCCCCGCACCTGACGATGTCGCTACGGCGCCGGCCGATGCGACCACGACCGCCAGTGGTCTCGCCAGCAAAGTGTTGAAACCCGGCACCGGGACGAAACATCCCGGTCCGAAGTCCCGCGTGCGCGTGCACTACACCGGCTGGACGACGGACGGAATGATGTTCGACAGTTCCGTCGCGAGAAACGAGCCTTCGGCGTTTGGCCTCGACGAGGTGATCCCCGGCTGGACCCAGGGCGTGCAGATGATGGTCGAAGGGGAGCGACGTCGATTCTGGATC
>JANPCT010000010.1:0-6133 GCA_031431095.1 Acidobacteriota bacterium
CTTCGGCGCGACGGGTTTCGCCGCCGGTTTTGCGGCCGTCGGGGTCTGTGCGACCGCGGCTCCAACCAAGCTGAACGCCAGACAACAAACGAGCGACACGACTCTCATTGGCAGAGATCCCTTCTTGAAAATCACAGCAGAACGTCCCGTCTAGTGTAACGCGACGACGGCTTCAGGCCGGCCAGACGAGCTCATCGGGTATTTCAATCGCCGGCTTGAGCACGGCACAGTATTCAACCGCGACGGTCGCTCGCGCCGGGATCCATCGATACCCGGGTGTGCCGAAGGTCGGCCCTCGGCCGATCATCTGGCGCCGCGTTTCGGGAAAAGGCGAGACGCCGAATTCGAGCCCTCGTGTCAGAGTCGCGGCGTTCCAGGGCGCGGCGGTGCGGGCGTGGTTCTCCTCCCACAGTCCCATCCACGGAAAGTCCTCACGCCGCCACACGTAGCCGAAGGCCATCCGCAACGCCGGTGAGAACGCCACGGCGAAGGCGTGCTCGCGCGCCGGGTTCATCTGGTGCGCGGTGTAGCCGCTGGACGAGGCGGCGTCGGTGTAGGTGCGGAGGTCCACGACACCGCCGGCGGCGCGTGGCGCCCACGGCCATTCGAAATCGGCACCCTCCACGAGATAGTCCGCGGGTCCGAAACGACCCTCGAACACACGAGACCGTTGTGCGGAGACACGGAGCCCGGTTTGCCCCTTGTGAAGAAAGGGCGGGCCGAGCGTGACGTGCTGCGTCCACGCGACGGGGCGATCCGTGGCGGCAAGGTTCTCCACCGTTTCACGGATGCGGACGACCCGTTCGGCGATGTCGATGCGGCGCTCGAAGCGAAGCCGGGCCTCCCGCAGCTCAGTGCGCATGGTGAGCGATGCGCCCGAGGCGGCAACGGCGAACACCGCCGTCGAGACTTCCCCGTGAACGGGAACCCCGGCGCGGTGCTCCGCGTCTGACGGCCGTCCGAATGTATCGAGGCAGAGGTTGTGTCCCATGATCCCTGCGAGTAGCGGGGCGTCCGCGCCGTCACCGTACATGGCGCCGTGCAGCGACGGGTCGAACGCGGACGGCTCAATCGACGGCCACCGCGGCGTCCAGAGCGGGTTGATGCCGGTGGTGACGTCGGCGATCTCCGCCACGTGGCCGCCCTCATTCAGCACGGTGACCCGGAGAATGCCGTTGTCGATCGACGTTGCGCGCCGGTTCCGATAGTCCGCCATCGTTGGCGTAGGTTACGCCGACGGTTGGCGAATGTCACATACGTTGCGCAGAGCGAAACGGATCCCATGCGTCTCATCAGGAGGCCTGCCACCGTCACCACACACAAGCTTCTGTAAGTGCTGCACTTACAGGACGCGACGGCCATTTGGCAACTCGATAAGCGGCCCGCTATGCGACTTGCTTTTGACACGCATGCTCGCGGGCCATACCCTCCCCATGTTAAGTTCGCCGGGTCCGGGCTCGGCAAGCCGTCGATTCTGAAGGAGGAGGCGCTCGTGGGACGTTGGTTTCAGAAAATCGCCCTCGTCACGGTTCTGCTCGCAGGACTCGTCGCGAGTATCGGAACCGTGTGCGCGCAAGGCCTCACGGGCCAGATATCGGGCGTTGTGACAGACACCGGCGGCGGCGTCATGCCTGGCGCCACTGTCATCGTCAAGAACGTCGGCACCAACCTCGTACGCGAGACGGTCACCGGCGCGGACGGGGTCTTCGTCATCACGAACCTCCTGGCCGGAACGTTCGATCTTTCCGTGGCGGTCCAGGGCTTCAAGCCCTACTCGCAGCAAGGTATCGTGCTCGGCGCCACCGAGCGTCTGTCGCTGCGTGCCATCGCCCTCGAGGTCGGCGGCCTGTCGGAAGTGGTGACGGTGCAGTCCGAGACCGTGAGGGTGCAGACCACGAGCGGCGAGCGTTCCGCGACGATCACTGCCGCCCAGATCGAGGACATCGGCCTGAAAGGCCGCGACTTCATGGGCAGCCTCAAGATGCTGCCCGGTGTCATCGACACCTCCGCGCGTGACGCCCCGGGTTGGGGATCGGTGGGGGGAATGTCGATCAACGGTCAGACCTCTTTCAACTTCTCCTACGACGGCGTGACCAACAAGGACACGGGCTCGAACTCGGGCAACTACGCCGCGCCGGCGCTCGATTCGATCGCGGAAATCAAAGTCCAGGCGTCCAACTTCCAGGCCGAGTACGGCCGCAGCTCGGGGGCGACGATCACCGTGATCACCAAGAGCGGCACGCGTGATTTCCGCGGCAGCGCGGCGTACTACAAGCGCAATGAAGAGTTCAACACGAACACGTGGGACCGCCGGCGTCAGTGCGACGCAGGCCAGGTCGCGAGCTGCGCCAAGGCCCCGTACCGGTTCGACAACACGGCGTGGACGATCGGCGGTCCGGTCCTCTTGCCCGGTACCGGCTTCAACCACAACCGTGACAAGCTGTTCTTCTTTTTCTCGCAGGACCTCCTGCCGCGCAATGACCCTGGGACGCTGCAGCTGAGCACCATGCCAACCGCCCTGGAGCGGGCGGGGGACTTCTCGCAGACGTTCAACAGCCAGGGCCAGCTGCGCTGGATCAGGGATCCGAACCTGTTCGCGCAGGGGTTGGCGTGCAACGTCAATACGGGCGGGCCCGGCTGCTTCCCGGACAACAAGATTCCGGCGAACCGCATCAACGCGATCGGCCTGCGGATGCTGAACCTGTTCCCGCTGCCCAACGCGACCGATCCGTCCGGCAGCCGCCAGTACAACTATACCTACCAGAATGTGCTCGACAAGCCGCGCAACGACCAGGTGGCGCGCGTGGACTACAACATCAACCGGAATAACGTGTTCTACACCCGTGTGCAGTTCGGAAACGAAGTGAACTCGCGCGGCGCGAATGCGTTCCTGGGGGCCGGCACCGGCAACGGCGGCAACGCCGGCTGGCCGCAGTTCAAGACCTCGTACGAAGTCGGCTCGCTCAGCATGGTGAGCACGCTGCTGCACACGTTCAACTCCTCGACGGTGGGCGAGGTGACGATTGGGCGGAACTGGGCTGAACAGCTGGTGAGTCACGTCTCGCAGGAAGAGCTCGATCGCAACGATCGCCGCGTGGTGCTCGCCGGGCTGCCACAGTTCTTCCCGAGCGCCAACCCGCAGTACCTCGTGCCCCAGATCAGCTACGGCGGGACCAACGCCCTCCCGAACACCCGCGGCGTCGGCGTGGCCGATCGCTACCCCTTCAATGCCAGCAACATCATCTGGAACTACTCGGCGAACCTGTCGAAGGTTGCCGGGCGCCACAACATGAAGACGGGTATCTTCTTCGAGCACACGGCCCGTCCGGCGCCGCGCGCGGCGGTGTTCAACGGCAACTACAACTTCGACGGCAACGTCAGCAACCCGTTCGACACCAACCTCGGGTTCGCCAACGCGCTGCTCGGATCGATCAACAGCTACACCGAGTCAACGGCCAAGCCGTACGCCGAGGGCCGGTTCAACCAGGCCGAGGGGTTCGTGCAGGACAACTGGCGCGTGACGTCGCGTCTGACGCTCGACCTCGGCGTGCGCTTCTACTACCTCGGTCCGACGTATGTCGCGGGTCAGGACGTGTCGTACTTCAACGCCAAAGAGTGGTCGTCGACCGTGGCGCCCCTCCTCTTCCAGGCCGTCTGCCCGAACAACGCGGCGACCTGTGCCGGCGCCGCGCGGCAGGCGAGGAATCCGCTGACCGGCCAGATCCTGAACAATACCTACATCGACAAGCTGGTGCCAAGCTCCGGCAACTTCTACGAAGGCATGGTCGTCGCCAAGCAGACGGTCTACGACGGCAAGCTACTGGCCCCGGCGCCGCGCGTCGGCTTCGCGTGGAACGTGTTCGGCAACGGCAAAACGTCGGTTCGTGGCGGGTGGGGCGTCTTCTACGACCGCTATCAGGACGACATCATCCTGTCGCTCGTCGAGCAACCGCCGCTCATGGACACGCGGACGACGAGCTTCACGACGATTGCGGACCTGCAGAACTCGCAGCTGATCCAGAGCCCACGCGGGGTGACCGCCTTCGCCGAATTCAAGCCGCCGACGGTCTACAACTGGAGCATCGGCGTCCAACAGGCCCTGCCCTGGAACATGATCGCGGACGTCGCCTATGTCGGGAATGCCGGCCGCAACCAGCCGGTCACGAGGGCGATTAACGACCTGCCGTACGGGACGCTGTTGAAGCCGGAGAACGCCGATCCGACCAACGGCGGTCAGCCGATCGCGACCAACTATCTGCGTCCCTACCGCGGCTACGGCGCGATCAGCGTGCGCGACTGGATCGGTTACAACGACTACCATTCGATCCAGGTTGCTCTGAACCGCCGCTTCTCGCGCGGCTTCGCCTGGGGCCTCAGTTACACCGGCATGACGCGCAAGGCTCTCGGGACGTTCGACCCCTTCCTCTCCGAAGCCGCCAACACGGCGCGCAACTACATCCACAACGCCAGCCGGCCCCACAGCCTCGTGATCAACTACAACTACGAGCTGCCGAAGGCCAGCGCCAGATGGAACAACCTGTTCTCGCGGATTGCGCTCGACGGCTGGCAGATCTCGGGCATCTCGGTCCTGCAGAGCCAGAACCGCGCCGGCTTCTCCTACGCGTTCACGGGCGCGCCCACGAACGACCTGTCGGGCAACGGCGGTCAACGCCGCGTGTCGCTCGTGTGCGACCCGAACCTGCCGCGCAAGGAGCGGACGTTCGACCGTCAATTCAAGACCGAATGCATCAGGCCCGGCGGCGGTGCCAACGATCCGTTCTACCTGGGTAGCTCGACCAACGACGAGTTCAACCCGCCGGGGTACATCAACCACGACATCACCTTGTTCAAGAACTTTGCGATCGGAACCCGTTCGATGCAGTTCCGCGCGGAGCTCTACAACGCGTTCAATAAGACTCAGTATCAGGACGTCAACACGAGCGCCGTGTTCGACTACAACACTGGCGTGCAGACGAACACGGCTTTCGGCCGCGTCACCACTGTCCGGCCCAGTACCAACCGGATCATCCAGCTGGGCCTCAGGTTCCGTTTCTGAGCCACGGACAGGACGGATAACCGCACATGGGGCGCCCTTCGGGGCGCCCTCCTGTTGTCCGGCGCATTCTTTTGTAGCGTGCGGCTGCCTTCCGGCGCGACCACAACGCCCGCCGGATCCATCTCGCCGTGCGATGTTCCTTCTAAACGATGCGATACTCGGGTGATCATGGCTAAGATCATGACCGCCTGCGCGGTTGCGGCGTTCGCCGTCGCTATTACCTCCGCGCAACAGCCGCCGGCCTCGCCGACGCCGGCCGCCCCGCCGGCCTCAGCCCAGGCCGGCCCCCTTCGGACGTTCACGCCGGAAGAAATGGCATCGATGCGCGCGTCGATGCCGGATGGCCCTTCGCGCGATCTGGCGATCCGCGTCTGCGCGCAGTGTCACGAACCGCAGCGGGCGGGCGCACTGCGCCTGACTCGGGAAGGATGGGAGTCGGTCGTCGTCAAGATGGCAGGCCTCGGCGCGCGCGCGAGCGATGCCGAGTTCGGGCTGATTACCGAGTACCTCGCCGAAAACTTCAAAGGCGAGGCGGCCAAGCCGATCAACATGAACACGGCAAGTTCGATCGAGCTCGAGAGCGTGGCCGGGCTGTTGCGCAAGGAAGCCGCAGCGTGGGTCGCCTACCGCAACAAGAACGGCCCGTGCAAAGCGCTCGACGATCTCAAGAAGGTCGTGGGCGTGCCCTTCAAGAAAATCGACGAACGCCGCGACCGGCTCGTCTGCTTCTAGCCTGATAAGGTGCGGTTTTCGGACCTTCCGCCTGAAGGCGGAAACTACAGGAACTCCAACGAAGGGCTCTGTAGTTTCCGCTCTGGAGTTTCCCTATGTAGTTTCCCTGTGTAGTTTCCGCCTTCAGGCGGAATTCACTCTCTCTATCGCCGTTCGTCGACGAAACCGAACGCGTGGACGGAGCCGTCGTTCGTCCCCACGTACATCTGGCCCATCGCACTCCAGAAGCTGCCTGGCGACGCGGACGACTTCATCGCGGCCTTGCTGTCCCACAGCAGTTTGCCGGTCGTGCCTTCGTAGGCCCGCAGCACCGCGGCGGCGCCGGCGCCGGCGGGTGCGGCAGGA
>JANPCT010000011.1:0-7971 GCA_031431095.1 Acidobacteriota bacterium
CGGGATACGCTGGTCGGTCTCGACACGGAGATGCTTGGCGAGTGCCGGCGTGTCTTCGCCAATGCGGAGAACACCGCCAACCGGGTCCGCAAATACAACGGCATTGCGGCGGACGCGCTGTACCATCCACCGCGACTGGCCCGGCAGCTCGCGGCCGCCTCGCCCCATTTCGGCGACTTCGTGCTGTCGGTCGGACGAATCGAATCGGTGAAACGCGTCGACCTGCTGGTGTCGGCGATGTCTCGAGTCGATAAACCGATCAGGCTGGTTGTCGCCGGAGATGGCACTCAGCGCGCGAATGTCGAGCGGATGGCGGCTGAGGCGGGCCTGAGCGATCGCGTGCACTTTCTCGGGGCAGTGCAGGACGAGCAGTTGCTCGCGCTCTATCGCGACGCCCTCGCCGTCCTTTACCCGCCCTACGACGAAGATTTCGGCTACGTCACGCTCGAGGCGTTCCTGTCGCGCAAGCCGGTGGTCACCGCGGTGGACTCCGGCGGACCAAACGAGTTCGTCGTCGACGGCGTCAACGGCTTCGTGCGGCAGCCCGATGCGGAGGCATTCGCCGATGCCATCAACCTCCTCGCGCGGGACCGCGGCCGCGCGGCGTCACTCGGCGCCGCCGGACACGAGCGCGCGCGGATGATCACCTGGGACGGCGTGATCGAAAAGCTGGTGTCGTGAAAAAGCTCATCATCCAGATTCCGTGCCTGAACGAGGCGCAGACACTGCCGGCCACGCTGGCCGATCTGCCCAAGAGCATCCCCGGCGTGGACGCGATCGAGGTGCTGGTCATCGACGACGGGTCGCGCGACGGCACCGCTGACGTCGCCCGTGCCTGCGGCGTCGACCACATCGTCCGGTTCCGCCGCAACAAGGGACTTGCCGCCGCGTTCACGGCGGGCATCGACGCCTGCCTCAAGGCCGGCGCGGACTTCATCGTCAACACGGATGCCGACAACCAGTACGCCGGTCACGAGATTCCCCAGCTGCTCGCGCCGCTGCTGCGCGGAGAGGCGGACATCTGCATCGGCGATCGCAACATCCAGGCTCTGAGCCACATGTCGTGGCGCAAGAAAAAGCTGCAGCGCCTCGGTAGCTGGGTCGTGCGGCAGGTCTCGAACACGACGGTACCGGACACGACGAGCGGGTTCCGCGCCTACACGCGCGAGGCCGCCCTGCGCATGACGATCGTGTCGGAGTTTTCCTACACCCTCGAATCGATCATCCAGGCGGGCAAGAAGCGCATGGCGATCGCGCACGTGCCGATCACCGTCAACCCGCGCACGCGGGAGTCGCGGCTGTTCGGCAGCATCTTTTCCTACATCAAGCAGTCGGGCGCCACCATCGTCCGCATCTATGTGATGTATGAGCCGCTCAAGGTCTTCACCTACCTGGGTGTCACGATCGGCGGCGCCGGAGTGCTCCTGTCGCTGCGGTTCGTCTACTACTACCTGCACTACGAAGCGTTCAAGCACACCGGCTCACTGATTGCGGCCGCGGTGCTGATCATCGTCGGCTTCGTGGTCCTGGTGATCGGCCTGCTCGCCGACGTGAATGCGGCAAACCGCAAGCTGATTGAGGACCTGCTGTACCGAGTGCGCTCGCTCGAATTGCCGCCGCGTGAGCCGGACCGCGACCACCCCGTGCTGACGCGCGCGAGCGAACGCGCCGAGCGCTGGGAGCCCTGAGTGGCGGAGCCGGCAAGCGTTTCCGTCATCATCCCGGCGTTCAACGAAAGCCACTCGATCGCCGAGGTGGTCGGCATTCTGCGCGCCGCCGCGCCATGGCGCGAGATCATCGTCGTGGACGACGGTTCGAGTGACGGCACCGGCGACATGGCCGCCGCGGCGGGCGCGACGGTGGTCCGTCATGCCTACAACATCGGCAACGGCGCCGCGGTCAAGAACGGCATTCGGCGCGCGGCCGGCGAGTACGTGCTGATTGTCGACGCCGACGGCCAGCATCCACCCGAGGACGCGCTGCGGCTGGTGGCGAAACTCGGCGAGTACGACCTCGTCATCGGCGCCAGATCCGGGGACACTCAGGCGACACCGGCGCGCCGCGCCGGGAACGGCGCCTTGAATCGGCTCGCCAGCTACCTCACGGGACGCGAGATCCCGGATCTGACATCCGGATTCCGCGGCGCGCGCGCGTCAGGCCTGCGGGAGTTTCTGCACCTCCTCCCGAACGGCTTCTCGACGCCGACCACGACGACGCTGGCATTCCTCAAGGGAGGCTACACCGTCGCGTTCGAGCCGATTCATGCGCGGCAGCGAACCGGACAGTCCAAGATCCACCTCGCCCGCGACGGCGCCAAGTTCCTGATGATCATTTTCAAGATGGTCACGCTGTTCAGTCCTCTGCGGATTTTTCTGCCGATCAGCCTGGCTTCGTTCGTCCTCGGCGCGGGGTATGCCGGGTGGACCATCGCGACCCAGCAGCACGTCACGAATTCATCGGTGCTGTTGATCCTCTTTGCCGTGGTCGTCTTTCTCGTCGGACTGGTGTCCGAGCAGATCTCCGCGCTGCGCTTCGAAGGCCGGCGGTGATGACGACATCGCGGCGTAGCGGGACGATGCGTCCTGAGACCCGCTGGATCGTCGCCCTCGTGTGCGTCGGCCTCGTCCTCCGGATCGCGTTTGCGCTCTTCTACTGGGTCGGCCAGCCGCTGACGCACGACGAACGCGAATACCTGGCGCTCGCGCGCAGCGTGGCGCGCGGCCACGGATTCCACTACCCCGCGGACGAACCGTCACCAGGAACCGCGCAGCAGTTCGGACGCGCTCCTGGCTATCCGCTGTTCCTGGCGGCCTTCATCGTCCCCGCGCCAGTGGAACACGCGCCTCGCCGCGTGCAGATCGTCCAGGCCTGCGTCGGCGCGGCCGGCGTCTGGCTGATCGCGGCGCTCGCCCGGCGTGCCGCCGGCGCGCGGGCCGCAGTCGTGGCCGCCGCCGTCGCCGCCGTGTATCCGCCGCTCGTCTGGATTCCGGCATACGTGTTGAGTGAAACTGTGTTCTCGACGCTGGCGTTGGCGGCGGCGCTCGTCCTCACCACCGGGCCGTCGGATTCGATTCCGAAGCGTCCGTCCCCACCCGTACGGCGCACGGCGATCCTGGGCGGGGCGCTGCTCACCGGCATCGCTGTCCTGACCCGGCCCGCAATGGTCTTCTTCGTGCCGCTGGCGTCGATCTGGTTCGCATCGCGGCGCCAACCGGGCGCTGCCGTGATCTTCGTGCTCGTGGCGGCACTGTGCGTCGCGCCGTGGACGCTCCGCAACCATCGCGTCTATGGACGATGGATTGCGGTGGCTTCGGAAGGGGGCGTGACGTTCTGGACCGGCAATCACCCGCTCGCGCAAGGCGATGGTGACCTTGCGGCCAATCTCGACATCAAGCGGGCAGAGCTGGCCTTCCGCGCCGCCCATCCGGGCCTCTCACCCGAGGCGCTCGAGCCGCTGTACTACCGCGACGCGTTTGCCTGGATACGCAGCGAGCCGGGCGCATGGCTGCGTCTCATCGGACGCAAAGCCTTCTATACCGTGGCACCGTTCGGCCCTTCGTATGCGCTACACTCTGAGCGTTATCGTGCCGTCTCGGTCGCGTCGTACCTGCTCATCCTGCCGGCGGCGATCGCGGGCGCATGGCGGTGGCGGAGGACGCGCCGAGCGGGCGGTCCCACGGCGCTCTGGCTGATGGCAGCCGCAACCGTTGCCTCGGGTCTCGTCTTTTTTCCGCAGGAACGGTTTCGCATACCCGTGATCGATCCGGCCCTGATCGTCACCGCTGCGTTGCTCGCCGGCAGCCAAACTGATGAACGTACTCGTCGTCACGCCAACGTATAACGAGCGCGAGAACCTGCCGCTGCTCGCGGCCGGCGTCCTCGAGCACGATGGTTTCCGGTTGCTCATCGTCGACGACGGATCGCCGGACGGCACCGGCGCCGTCGCGGATCAACTGGCGGCGGCGCATCCCGGGCGCGTCGAAGTCATGCACCGGACCGGACCGCGGGGGCTGGGACGCTCCTACGTGGACGGCCTGTTGCACGCCGTCGCCGAAGGACGCGCCGACTTCGTCTGCCAGATGGACTGCGACCTGTCGCACGATCCGGAGTACCTCCCGCGACTCGTCGCCGCCGCGGCGGCGAACGACCTGGTCATCGGGTCGCGCTACATGAACGGCGGCGTCAGCGTCGTCAACTGGCCGATTCACCGGATCCTGCTCAGCGCCTTCGGCAACCGCTACATCAGGCTCGTCACGACGCTGGCGGCAAGTGACTGCACCAGCGGCTATCGCTGCTGGCGCCGTGAAGCGCTCGCGCGCCTGCCGATCGCCTCGATGGTGTCTGATGGCTACGCCTTCCTCGTCGAGATGCTCTACGAGGCCAAGCAGCGCGGATTCCGCATCGGCGAGGTCCCGATCATCTTCGTCGAGCGCCGCCTGGGACACTCGAAGCTGTCGTCGAATGTTCTCGTCGAGTCGCTGATCATGCCGTGGCGGCTGGTCTTCCGCGCCCGCTCGCGTTCCTGACATGCGCCACGTCGTCGTAATGGTGACGACGTCCTATCCCCGGTTTCCCGGTGACTCGGTCGGCACGTTCATGGAGCCCATCGCGAAGCACGTGGCCGCGCGCGGCCACGAGGTGCACATCGTCGCGCCGTGGCATCCGCGGATCACGCGCGGTACATCGGAGGACGGCGTGTTCTTCCACTTCTTCAAGTACGCGCCGGTGCCGGGGTTGAACGTGTTTGGATACGCCGCCGGCCTGCGCGCCGATGTGCAATTGAAAGCAACGGCATGGCTGGCCGCGCCGCTGGCGATGACCGCAGGCTGGTTCAAGGCGATGCGGGTCGCGCAGAAAAAGCGCGCGACGGTGATGCACGGCCACTGGGTGGTGCCGGGCGGTGTGATCGCAGCGGCCGCCTCCCCCAGGCTGCCGCTCGTCGTCAGCCTGCACGGCTCGGACGTGTTCGTCGCCGAACGGACGCCGATCGCCGGTGCCATGGCAAGGCGGGTGTTCGCGCGCGCCGGTTTCGTGACCGCGTGCAGCCAGAACCTGGCGCAGCGATCGGTTGCGCTTGGCGCGTCCGCCGATCGACTGGAGGTCGTGCCCTACGGCGTCGATGCGACGCGTTTCAGACCGTCTCCGCAGGCGCGCGGTACGGTGCGCGCCCGCCTCTCGATGCCGCCGGCCGCGCCGCTCTTCTTCAGCGCCGGACGGCTGGTTCGCAAGAAGGGGTTCGAGTACTTGATCGACGCATTGACGCTGGTCGAAAGCGCCACACCGCCACATCTCGCGATCGCCGGCGCCGGTGACCTTGACGATGAGCTGCGGGCACAGGCGGCGGCGGCGGGGCTCGCCGGCCGTGTGCATTTCCTCGGTGATCTGTCGCAGGACGATGTGAGTGTGTGGTTCTCGGCGGCCGACGCGGCTATCGTGCCTTCGGTGCGGGACGACAGCGGCAACGTCGATGGCTTGCCGAACACGGTGCTCGAAGCGCTGGCGTCGGGCACGCCCCTAGTCGCGACGCCGGCGGGGGGAATCGCGTCGGTGGTCGAGGATGGCCGCAGCGGGGTGATCGTGCCCGAGCGCGACGCCCGGGCACTGGCGGCGGCGATGACGGCGCTGCTGCGCAATCCCGATCGCGCCACCGCGCTCGGTCGTGAAGGACGAACGCTCGTGGAAGCCCGCTACGGCTGGACCGCCGCCGCGGCCCGGTTCGAAGCGGCGTATGATCGTGCCCTTGCCTTCAACTCACTGGCCCGATAAGATTTAGCGCTTCCATGTCCAAGCAGGGACCCGCCACGGGTCTGAGCATTTTTTTCCCCGCTTACAACGATAGCGGGACGATCGCGAGCCTCGTGATCACGGCGCTCCGCACGGCGCGGAAGCTGACGCCGGACCACGAGGTGATCGTGGTGAACGACGGCAGCAAGGACAACACCGCGGAAATCCTCGACGAACTCGCCAGCACCTACCCGGAAGTCCGGATCGTGCACCACGAGACGAACCGGGGCTACGGCGGCGCGCTGCGCAGCGGATTCGCCGCGGCCACCCGCGAACTGATCTTCTACACCGACGGCGATGCGCAGTACGATCCGGCGGAAATGGAGGTGCTGTGGCTTCGCTTCGACGAGCACGTCGATCTCGTCAACGGCTACAAGATCAGCCGATCGGACCCGCTGCACCGGATCGTGATCGGCCGCCTGTACCATCACACCGTGAAGCTGCTGTTCGGGCTCACCGTGAGGGACGTCGATTGTGATTTCCGCCTGCTGCGCCGCTCGATTTTCGACAAGGTGCACCTCGAAAAAAACAGCGGCGTCATCTGCCTGGAGATGATGAAGAAGATCACCGACGCCGGCTATCGCATCGCCGAGGTCCCGGTGCATCACTACCATCGTGCCTACGGCAAGTCGCAGTTCTTCAATTTCGGACGGCTGTTTCGCACGGCGATAGACGTCCTCAAGCTGTGGTACTCGCTGGTCATCAAGGGCGAACACAAGCATGCCGGCTGAAGCCGCGGCGGGCTACCGGGAGTTCTATCTCGGCCGCCGGGTCCTCGTGACCGGAGGGCTGGGGTTCATCGGCAGCAACCTGGCGCGGCAGCTCGTCGATCTCGGCGCCGACGTGCTCCTCGTCGACGCCATGATTCCGGACCACGGCGGCAACCTGTTCAACATCGCCGGGCTCGACGATCGGCTCCGCGTCAACCTGGGCGACGTGCGCAACGAGACGATCATGGACGTCCTCGTGCGCGACCGTGAGGTCATCTTCAATCTCGCCGGCCAGGTGAGCCACATCGACAGCATGCGGGACCCGTTCACCGATCTCGACATCAACTGCCGCGCGCAGCTGTCCATGCTGGAGGCGTGCCGCAAGTTCAACCCGGGCGTCAAAGTGATTTTCGCGGGAACGCGGCAGGTCTACGGCAAACCCGACCGGCTGCCCGTCGACGAGTCGCACCTGGTGCGGCCGATCGACGTCAACGGCGTCAACAAGGCCGCCGGCGAGTACTACCACCTGCTCTACAACAACGCATTCGGCGTGCGGGCGACATCGCTGCGGCTGACCAACGTCTACGGCCCGCGACAACTGATCAAGCACAACCGCCAGGGCTTCATCGGCTGGTTCCTCAGACTCGCGCTGGAGGGACGGGAGATCCAGGTGTTCGGCGACGGCTCGCAGATGCGCGACTTCGTGTTCGTCGAGGACGCCGCCGACGCTTTTCTGCGCGCCGGCGCCTGCGACTCCTGCGACGGGGAAGTGTTCAACGTCGGCGGGCGCGAACCAATTGCGCACCGCGACCTGGTGGAACTGTTGCTCGACGTCGCCGGCAGCGGCAGTGTGACGTACGTGCCGTGGCCTCCGGAGAAGAAGATCATCGACATCGGCAGCTTCTACTCCGACTCGTCGAAGTTCTCGAGATTGACCGGGTGGGCGCCGCGCGTTGCGCTGCGCGAAGGCTTCGAGCGCACCATCGCCTTCTACCGCGCCAATCTGGGGCGCTACGTGGAGGAGGCGTGATCCCGTTCCTGGCGTTGAAGCCCGGTGTCGACGCAGCCGACGTGCGCGCCGCGATCGAACGCGTCCTCGATCGCGGCTGGTTCGTGCTCGGGCCGGAGCTGGAAGCGTTCGAACGTGAGTTCGCGGACGCATGCGGCGCGGCGCATGCCGTCGGCGTCGGCACCGGCACGGTTGCGCTCGCCCTTGCCCTGCGGGCACTCGGCGTCGGGCCCGGCGACGAGGTCGTCACCTCGCCGCTCTCGGCCGCCTATTCGGCACTCGCCATCATGATGGTCGGCGCGCGGCCGGTGTTCGCGGACGTCGATCCCGGACGGCTGACGCTCGATCCACGCGCGGCGGAGTCGGTCATCACGCCGCGCACCAGGGCGTTGATGCCCGTTCACCTGTACGGCCAACCCGCCGACATGCCCGCACTGATGGCGGTCGCGGCCCGTCACGCCCTTCACG
>JANPCT010000012.1:0-4503 GCA_031431095.1 Acidobacteriota bacterium
AAAGCCTAAAGCCTATTATGTCCAGACTCAACGGCGATAAATCACGGCACCAGATCAACCGCAAGCGTGTGGTGGTGCGGCGCGCGAAGATCAAGCAACTCGTGGAAGAAGCCAAAGCGAAGACCGCCGGCGACGCCGCGCCGGAGAAGCAGCCCACCAAGTAGCGCCCTCATCTCGCGGGTATGAGGGTCGTCCCCGTCCAGCGCCAGTAACGGCCGGGCGTCAAATGCGTGCCGCCCAGCCATCGATCCAGGCCATTGAGCGCGACATGATCGGCGCGGCCTGCAAGCACGGCCGCCCCATCAGGCGTCAGCGTCAAGGTACCGGTCGGGAGGCGTCCCGGACGCGGTTCGACCCGGGCGTCGACGAGAGGGCGCACGACCCGGACCAGCCGGCCGACGATCGTCCAGAACGACATATCGCCCATGAAGATGTGATCCTCCAGGCGCGAGGCTGCCATGAAGACTTGCTCCGGAGTGCGGTCGCCGTCCGCGAGCACGCGGAGGATCTGCTCCTCGCTGCGCGCGAGGCCGTTGCGGACTGACGGAAACTCCTCGAGATGCCGCCCGATTGCCGCGCTCAGGTACGGCAACGGCGCGTCGTCGTGGTCGGGCTCAGGTCGTGAACCCCCGACCTTCGCAGCCGCGATGGACAGCAGGCCACCCGGATCGTCGGCGCAGAAGGCCCGCCAGGCGTCGGCGCCGATGGCGATCTGAACGGCGGTAATCGGCGCGCGCGCCGCGAACAGCGGCGGAAATTCCTTCGGCTCGAGCAGGCCGAGGTAGTGATCGCCGCACACCAGGCTGAAGGCCGGCGTCGCACCCCGCGCGCGTCGCTCGCTCAGCCACCAGAGATGCCGGATCAGTAGTAACTGATCGAATAGATCGTGCTCGAACCAGAGCACCACCTCGTCGTGCGCCGCGTACGCCTCGAGCGCCGCGTCGCGCTGGCGGTACTCACGTAGTACTTCGTCGAACGGGGTTTCCGCGCCGGCGAAGGCGTGCGACGCCAGGTAGCGGCTGCGCAGCTGGTTCCACTCGTCACCGGCGAGGAGCGGCGTCGGACCTTCGTGAAGCACGTCTGGCCAGACGATGACCGAGCCGGGGACGCCGGAGCGTTCCATCAGCTCACGTGCCGCGTCGCCGTTGGTTACATGCAGCATGACGTTCAGCCGGACACCCGATGCAGGGGCGCGATACAATACACACGCTCGCATCGAGCCTGCCGGCTGTGCGTAAATTCATCTTAACTGCAACCGCGCTCTGCGTCATGGCGTGCGCGCGCGATCCCGCGCCCCCGGTAGCCGGCGCGCCGGCCGCCGCGCCGCGCAACGTACTCCTCGTCACCATCGACACCCTGCGCGCGGACCACGTCGGCGCCTATGGTCATGCCGCAGCACACACCCCCACGATCGATTCACTCGCGGCGGCCGGGACACGGTACACACGCGCGTATGCCACGGCGCCGATCACGCTGACGTCGCACGCGAGCCTGCTCACTGGACGGTATCCCCCCGGCCATGGCGCGCGCCATAACGGCATCCGCCTCGACCTCAAGACGCCGAGGCTCGCCGAGGCGTTCTCGCGCGCCGGTTTCGACACCGCGGCATTCGTCGCCGCGTTTCCGCTCGATCGCCGCTTCGGGTTGATCAAGGGGTTCCGCACGTACGGCGACGTCATGCCCCGCGACGCTGCGGGCCGCCCGGCCAACGAACGCCCCGGGCAGGCCGTCGTCGACGAAGCCATCGGGTGGTTGTCGACGCGACGCGCGGAGCGATTCTTTTTGTGGGTGCATCTCTTCGAGCCGCACGCCCCGTATGGCACCCCGGCAACGAGCGCGCGAACTGCGATCCAACGCTATGACGACGACATCGCCGAGGCGGATCGGCAGGTGGGCCGGCTGCTGGATGGGCTTCGCGAGGCGCGAACACAGACGCTCGTCGTGCTCACCGCCGATCACGGCGAGGCGTTCGGCGAGCACGGCGAGATCAGTCACAGCGTGTTCACCTACGACACGACGCTGCGTGTGCCCTTGCTCATCGCCGGGGCGCGGCTGCCGGCCGGCCGGCTGATCGACACGCCGGTGTCGCTCGTCGACGTGGCACCGACGATCGCGTCGCTGGCGGGCCTGCCCTCATTCGACGGAGATGGCAAGGTATTAAGCACCTCCGATCCCCGATTCCCGCCCCCTGATCCCCGATCCCCGATCTCCGACCTCCGACCTCTGTATGCCGAGTCGTTCGCGCCGCTGCTGGATTTCGGATGGAGTCCGCTGCGGACGATCAGAAGGGGCGGCTGGAAGTACATCGCCGCGCCGAAGCCGGAGCTCTACGATCTGACAGGCGATCCAGGTGAAACGCGGAACCTCGCGGCCGCACAACCGGCACGCGCGGCGGATCTGTCGCGGCAGCTGGACGCGATCGCGACGGGTGTGCTGGCGGCTTCCGTCGATGCGCCCGAGCGCGAAGTACTGGCGCGGCTCCAGGCCCTCGGCTATGCGTCCGGACAGCCCGCACCCGCGGGCGATCGTCCCGATCCGAAGGATCGCCGCGAGATCGCAGCGCGGATTGCGCGGGTGGCGTCCGGGGAGCTCGAGGGCGCCGCGCTCGAGCGGACGCTGCGCGACATCGTCCGTGAGGACCCGGGCAACCCGCAGGCCAACCTGCGGCTCGGCTACGTGCTGATGAACTGCGGCCGCTGCGGCGAGGCGATGACGCGCTTCACCATGGCGATCGAGGCGCGCCTGCCGAGCGCCGACGCGCACCTTGGACGCGCCGGCTGCGAAGTGGCGCAGAAGCAAAGCGCCGCGGCCCGCCAGACGCTGGCTGCCGCGCAGGCGATCGAGCCCGACAATCCAGTCGTCAGCGCCAACCTCGGCCTGCTGCTCTCAGACACCGGCGATCCGGCCGCGGGCATTCCCCACCTGCAGCGCGCCCTCTCGCTTGATCCGGATTTGCATCAGGCGCGCTTTGCGCTCGCCCTCGCGTATGCGCGCACGAACCGCCGGCCCGAGGCGGCGACGGAGGCGCAGGAACTGCTGCGGCGTCTCCCCGCCGGAGCCCCCCAGCGCCCGGAAATCGAGCGCCTTCTCGCGGCAGTCCAATAGAATACCCAAGATTCGGGATTATAAAACCAATTTGTTGGATCATTAATCTCAAACCGAATTCTTTTCAACACGTTACAGCTGCAGTTCGCCCCATTTTCATGGTTCGTCCCTTGCTATTGCTGATCGTCACTGCGACCCCTAACCGGCGGCGCAGCTTCTAATTCACGGAGGCTAGTAGTAATGAAAAGAATCATCGTTGCGATGATCGCCGTTTGTGCGTTTGCCCTAGTGGCATCGCCTTCGGCCGCGCAGCAGACCACGGGGAACATCCAGGGGCGCGTCGTCGATGCGCAGAAGGCCGCAGTGCCGGGTGTCACCGTCACCGCGAAGAGTCCGACCACGGGTTTCACGCGCACGGAAGTCACGGACGCCGAGGGCGTCTACCGCCTGAACGCGCTGCCCGTCGGCACGTATGACCTGCGCGCGGAGCTTGCAGGCTTTACGCCGTACGATTTCAAAGGGGTGATCGTCAACATCAGCACCGCGGTCGATGTGAACATCGACCTGAAGGTCGCGGGCGTCGCCGAAAGCGTCAGCGTCTCCGCCGAATCGCCACTGATCCAGACGACGAGCTCGTCGGTGGGCGGGGTCGTCGACATGGGACGTATTGAGAATCTGCCGCTCAACGGTCGACAGTTCGCCAACCTCGCGGCGACCGTTCCGGGTGTGGGCCTGGGCTTCCATTCCGACCCGACCAAGAGCACGCAGTACGCGCCGCAGATCGGCGGCGGCAACGGCCGCAACCTGAACTACCAGATCGACGGCGGCGACAACAACGACGACACCGTCGGCGGCCTGCTGCAGCTCTTCCCGCTCGAGGCGATCCAGGAATTCAACTTCATCACGTCCCGCTACAAGGCGGAATACGGCCGCAGCAATGGCGGCGTCATGAACATCGTCACCAAGAGCGGCACCAACAAGCTCCAGGGCAGCTGGTTCACGCTGTTCCGTGACACCAAGATGAACGCGAAGACCGAGACCGAGCGACTCAACAAGGCGGACAAGCAGGACTATCGCCGGTATCAGTTCGGCGGGTCAGCCGGCGGCCCCATCGTGCAGAACAAGGCGCACTACTTCGGCGCCTTCGAGCGCACGCAGCAGGATACCTTCCAGATCGTGAATACTCTGGGACTGTTTCCGCAGTTCGACGGCGTCGTCGGCACGCCGTACCGCGAAACACTCGGCACCGGGAAGGTCACCGCGAACCTGTCGCCGGCCCAGTACTTGGCGGTCCGCTACGGCCGCAACACCAACTCGCAGCCGTACGGCGCCGATCCCCTGACGCCGGAGAGTGGATGGGGCAAGAGCAAGAACTCGTTCAACTCCATCAACCTGAACCACAACTGGGTCCTCGGCGGTTCGAAGCTGAACGAGTTCATCTTTCAGTACGCGGATTTC
>JANPCT010000013.1:0-4999 GCA_031431095.1 Acidobacteriota bacterium
CAGCGCCGCGCCGATCGGCGTGAGCTTCTCGGGCGGCATCGACAGTGGATCCGTGTTCCTGCTGACGTACCACACGATGCTGCGGCTCGGCATGACCCCCGCGCGCCTGAAGGCCTTCGTCCTGAACCTCGGGGATGGCGCGGACGTCCAACAGGCCCGCGCCTTTCTCGCCGCCACCGGACTGTCGATCTTCCTCGAGGAAATCGGCGGCAGCCCCGGCGACCTCGACGTCGCGCAGACACTGCGTGTGCTGGAAGACTACAAGGCGCTCGACGTCGAATGCGCGGCGATGGGCCTGCTCCTCTGCAAGGGCATCCGCGAGCGTTACCCCGAGTGGCGCCACCTCGCCGACGGAGACGGCGGCGACGAGAACCTCAAGGACTACCCGATCGAAGAGAACCCCGAGCTCAGCATCCGGAGCGTGGTCGACAACCTGATGCTGTATCAGGAGGGATGGGGCGTCGGCCGGATCAAGCACTCGCTGACGTACAGCGGCGGCCTCAGCCGCAGCTACGTCCGCACCTATGCGCCGGCGCGGCAATACGGCTTCGATGGCTTCAGCCCGTATACGAGGCCTGACGTCATCGACGTTGCGGAAGCGATCCCATTCGCGGGCCTCACCCGCTACGACGTACCGACGCTCTATGCGCTCAAGGGTGAGATCGTGCGGCGCGGCGTCAAGGCCGTGACCGGCATCGACATGCCGGTGTTTCCGAAGCGGCGATTCCAGCACGGCACCACCTCGATCGACGCGATGCGCCAGCGGCTCGGGCAGTCGGAACGCGACTACCGCCAGGCCTTTGAGCGCATGTATGCCTGATCGCGAAAGCTATCCCGACCAGGCCGCGGCGCGCGATCGCTTCGTCCTTCAGCGCCGAGCCCCAAGGCCTGCGCGCGATCCCTGGCGGCACCAGGGTGTGATCGTCGAGGACGAACGAACGGCACGCGGAGATCGCGCGCGGCTCGCCACCGTGCTGCTCACCGGACGCGAATGCCCGTGGCGCTGCGCCATGTGCGACCTGTGGACCTACACGACCGAAGCCGACACGCCGCGCGGCGCGATTGCCGCGCAGGTCTCCTCCGCACGCGCGTCGCTGCATGACGAGCCGGTGCCGATCACCGGCATGAAGCTCTATAACGCCGGCAGCTTCTTCGATCCCCGCGCCGTACCCGAGGCCGACTACGACGATATCGCCGCCGCGCTGACCGGCCTCTCGAGCGTTATCGTCGAATCACACCCCGCGCTGATCGGTCCACGCGTGGACCGATTGATCGCTGCGCTCGACCGTCACCGGCCCGCCGGCGCCTCGCCTGCGCATCTCGAAGTGGCGATGGGACTGGAGACGGCGCATCCCGTGGCGCTCGATCGCCTCAACAAACGATTCACGCTGGAGGATTTCACGAACGCCGCCGGCCAGCTTGCCCGCCGCGGGATTTCGCTGCGGGTGTTTCTGCTCATCTCCCCGCCCTTCATCGCGGCGGCAGAACAGGATGCGTGGCTGCTGCGCTCGGTGGACGCAGCGCTGTCGTGCGGCGCCTCTGTCGTGTCGCTGGTGCCGACGCGGCCGGGCAATGGCGCTATCGACGCCGTCGCCGCGGCGGGTCTGTTCCGCGCCCCAGGGTTGGACGACGTGGAGCGCAGCTTTGCCATCGCGCTGCAGCACGGACGCGGCCGCGCGCGCGTATTCGTGGACGTCTGGGACCTGGACCGGCTCGGATCCTGCGCGCAGGACACCGCCGCGCGGCGCGAGCGTCTGGAGGCCATGAACCTCGATCAGTGCATTGCGGGCGCCGACTCTTGATGACGCCGTCCGTTGCCGTCATCGACGCCGACGTCGCTGTCATCGGGTCCGGTTTCGCCGGCTCGCTCGCGGCGCTGGCGCTACTCAAGCGCGGACAGCGGGTCGCGCTGGTCGAACGAGGCCGCCATCCCCGCTTCGCCGTCGGCGAGTCGTCCACGCCTCTCGCCAACCTGCTGATCGAGGAGCTGGCCGATCGCTATGACCTCCCTGCGATCCGGGTGTTCTCGAAGTGGGGTTCCTGGCAGCGCGCCCGCCCCGAGATCAGCTGCGGGCTGAAGCGCGGGTTCTCGTTCTTTTTTCACCAGCCCGGTGAAGCGTTCTCCGACGGGCCCGACCATGCCCGCCAATTGCTGGTTGCGGCGAGCCCGCACGACGACATTGCCGACACCCATTGGTACCGCCCCGAGTTCGACCTGGCGCTCGCGCGTGAGGCCGAGAGGGCGGGCGCCATCTACCTGGATGCCACGCGGCTCGATCGTCTGCACCATGACGGCGACGGCTGGTCGATCGCCGGGGACCGGGAAGGGCGGCCAGTTTTCATCAAGGCGGGGTTCATCATCGATGCCAGCGGGCCTCGCGGATTCCTGCATCGCGCGTTGAGCCTCGGTGAGATTCCGCTTCGCTGGCTGCCGGCGACGCAGGCGCTCTACACCCACTTCGAGGGAGTGGAACGCTGGGATCGCCAGGGGCACTCATCTGAACAGCCGCCGTACCCGATCGACGAGGCGGCCGTCCACCATGTGTTTCCAGGCGGCTGGATCTGGATCCTCCGATTCAACAACGGCCTCACCAGCGCCGGTGCGGCGCTGACGGATTCTCTCGCCGGAGAAATCGGCGCTGCTGACGGCGCCGCGGCGTGGTCCCGCCTCCTCGCGACACTTCCGTCGATCGCCGATCAATTCGGCTCGGCGCGTCCCGTGATGCCGTTCGTCCACGCGCCCCGGGTCGCTTTTCGCAGCGCCCGCGCGGCAGGACCGGGTTGGGCTCTGCTCCCGTCTGCCGCCGGTGTCATCGACCCGCTGCTGTCCACCGGGTTTCCGCTCACGCTCCTCGGCGTTCTCCGGCTCGTCGATCTCCTGGAGCACAGCGTAGCCGGCAGCGACCGCGACGCCGCTCTCGACGCCTACGAGCGATCCACGCTGGCGGAACTCGACGCCACGGAACGCCTGGTTGGCGCGCTCTACGCGACGATGGACGACCCGCCGCTGTTCAAGCGTCTCAGCCTGATGTACTTTGCCGCGGCCAGCTTCAGCGAGACCGTGCGCCGGCTTGGACGGCCAGGGCAGGCGCCCGGATTCCTCTTGCGGGAGCATCCGGTGTTCGGTCCCGAGCTCGAGGCGTGTGCGTCGCTGGCCGTGTCGCGTCCGCGTGGCCTCGCGCGTGAGGCCCTCGAAGCGCGCATCGACCGCGCGATCGAGCCGTTCGACACCGCGGGTCTTCTCGATCGACGGCGCCGCGATTGGTACCCGGTTGTTGCCGGCGACCTCCTCGCGTCGGGGGCGAAGCTGGAGGCCACGCCTGATGAGATACTCCATCTATTGCAGCGCAGCGGCATGATGCCGGGCGCGCCAACCACACAGGAGTCCTCGTGAGCGAACGACAAGTACTGGCCAACCAGGCGAAGATCCTCCGGAACCAGATGCTGCTGCTGCGCAACCAGCGCAAGCTCGACATGGTTCTGCGCAACCAGAAGCGGATCGCAGCGAACCAGACGAAGATCCTGGCGAACCAGGTCAGGAAGGCGTCGCGGCGCGCTTCTTCGTAAGCGCCATTTCGATCAGATTCGCCACCGGGCCGACGAGGAAGAGCGCGTACAACGGCGCGTGGACGAACTGCATCAGCCGGAAGATCATCTCCACGAGGGCGATGAAGACCGCGACAAGTGACTGCGCCCATTTCGGGCCGACCGTGGTCTTCGGGTCCGTGATCATGAAGAAGATGAACAGCTGATACATCGGTCCCGTGATCGGGGCGACCTCGCTCAGCAGCGGGTGCCCGGTCAGGCGCGCCCTCAGCACGGCGAGGAGCAGGAACGACGCCACGTAGGTCAGCGTGATGTGCAGCCGCCCGGCCATGTGCAGGATGACCGCGCCAAAGACCCACACCGTCACCAGCGGCAGCAGGTTGTTGCCCCACTGCACGCTCAGACTGGCGACCGCGTCCGGCGCGAGGATGAGCAGGGCGACGATGCCGAAGTTGGTGGGGTTCCAGATGTGCCGGCCTCGGATGCGCAGGACGTATTTCGACGTGATCGAAATCGCCGAGCACAGCGCGTAAGGCCAGAAGGCGGGCGATCGGACGAGGATGCCGACGCTGATGCCGGAAATGTAGGCACTGGCGAGATGCGGCCACCTGCCGTACACCATGCGGCTGGCGATCACCTCGACGGCAATCGAAGTGCCGATGGCGAGCGCGGTGCGCGACCAGCTTTCGAGAAAGCCGAATCCGATCTGCCCGGCGAGAAGCACGCACGTGATGAGCGCGGGCGCGAGGTAGCGGCGATCGAGGCGGCTGGGGGCTGCCGGTTCAGGCGTCATCCCGGCTCCACGATCTTGTGCACACGATTGGCCGCCGGCTGCGGCAGTTCCTGGGTCTTGCCCGAAGGCCAACGAATGACGGCTTTCTCCACGGTCGCGCCGCCGCCCAGGCCGAAGTGCAGGCGCCGCTGGTTCTGTGCGCAGAACCCCGAGCCGCCCGAGACCTCCTGCACCTGCTGCTGGCCGCTCCAGAACAGCGTCACCCGGGCCCCGATGGCGCCGCGATTCGAGCAGGGTGACACCGGCGCGTCGGATCGGCAGCTGCCCTCGAGATCGAAGTCAATCCACGCGCGCCCGGGCGCCACCTCGTTGCGATAGAGCAGCAGCGGTCCGCGCTGATTGGCGACGATGACGTCGAGCACGCCACGGTTCGACAGGTCCGCAATCGCCACCGAGCGGCCGTCGAACCTGTCGGTGGCGCCGACCATCTGGGCCACATCGACGAACCGGCCCGCGCCGTCGCTGATCCACACCTTCTTCGGTTGATAACCGGCGAGGCTCCGATTGCCCATCGCTGGCCAGTTCTTCGCGTCGGAAATCACGAGCTTGTTGCCGCCCGCGACTTTCGAGAAGTCGTACCAGTAGCTCTCCTGCCGTGAAGCCGACACGTAGCCGTTGACGAGATAAATGTCGAGGAAACCGTCGTTGTTCAGATCGGCG
>JANPCT010000014.1:0-1670 GCA_031431095.1 Acidobacteriota bacterium
CCCTGGACGGCAACGCTCGCCCCCTTGATCTCCAGGCCCAGGTGTTTGGCGGCTTCGCGCGTCACGATCATGACGCCGCGCCCCGTGGCCTCGCGGCGGCCGAGCGATCCGCCCATCTCGATCGGCTTGCCGGTGACGACCGCGGTCGCGGTGTGTCCGACGTGCATCGAGTAGGTGTCCATGATCCACGCCATGATCTGGTCGTTGGTATTGACGTCGGGCGCGGGGACGTCTTTCTCGGGGCCGATCGCGTCGACGATTTCCGCGACGTAACGACGCGTCAGCGCTTCCAGCTCGCGGCGCGACAGCCGGTTGGGATCGACGATGATGCCCCCCTTGGCGCCGCCGAACGGGATGTGGGCGACGGCGCACTTCCACGTCATCCAGGCGGCGAGCGCCGTGACTTCGTCGAGGGTGACGCCAAGGTGATAGCGGATGCCACCCTTGGCCGGGCCGAGCGTGATGTTGTATTGCACGCGGTACCCGGTGAACACCTCGATCTCGCCGTTGTCCATCTGGATCGGGCAGGACACGATGATTTGCCGCTTCGGGTGAGTCAGGACCTTCCAGATGCCGGGGTCGAGACCGAGGAGCCGCGCCGCCCCGTCGAACTCCTGGAGCATCGCGTTGAAGACGCTGCCGCTTGATTCCATGACACGCCACGCTACCGCGCTTTTTCCAGCCACGTCAAGGCAGGCGGGCCTGGTGTTGTGCTGACTCGCGCGTCTCCTGCAGGCCGCTGGCTGAACGGCGCACGGTTCTCCTCAGCGACCGCATCGTGCCTGTTCCCGGTGCAGCCGGGAGGCTATAATCTGGGCTGATGAAGAGCGCGACGGTCGAGACCGCCAAACAGCGCTGGGAGCGTGAGGTGCTCGAGCCGACGCTCAAGAAAGCGCCGGAGCGGACGATTCCGTTCACCACGATTTCGGGGCGCCCCGTCGATCGCCTCTACACGGGGGACGACCTCTCCGATCTCGAGTCCGCCAGAGACCTCAACCACCCCGGCGAGTTCCCGTATACGCGCGGCATTCACCCGACCGGCTACCGCGGCAAGCTCTGGACGATGCGTCAGTTTGCGGGGTTTGGTGCGCCTGAAGAGACGAACCAACGGTTCAAGGAACTGCTGAAAGCGGGTGGCGGTGGATTGAGCGTGGCGTTCGATCTGCCGACGCTGATGGGCCGGGACCCTGACCACGAGCTGTCGCTCGGCGAAGTCGGCAAGTGCGGCGTCAGCATTGTTTCGCTCGCCGACATGGAGCGGTTGTTCGACGGCATCGCGGTCGCCGACATCACGACGTCGATGACGATCAACTCGCCGGCGCCGATGATCTTCGCGATGTACCTGGCGGTCGCCGACCAGCAGGGGGCCGACTGGCAGAAGCTGTCCGGCACGATCCAGAACGACATCCTCAAGGAGTTCATCGCGCAGAAGGAGTACATCTTCCCGCCGGTCCCGTCGCTCCGGATCATCACCGACATGATGAGCTACTGCGCGCGCGAGGTGCCGCAGTGGAATACCATCTCGGTCTCCGGGTACCACATCCGCGAAGCCGGCTCGACTGCGGCGCAGGAGCTCGCGTTCACGCTGCTCGACGGGTTTCAGTACGTGGAGTCGGGGATCGCCGCCGGCATGGACGTCGACGAGTTCGCGCCGCGCCTCAGCTTCTTCT
>JANPCT010000015.1:0-1838 GCA_031431095.1 Acidobacteriota bacterium
CCACTGGCACGCTTGTGGCAAGCGCGTTGTCACCTTCAGCTCCAGAAACGGAAGACAACACGCACTTGCCCATGATGAACGGAGCGCTACCCCACCCGCGCCGCGACACGGCGGTCCCAGTGGTCTGCTGATGCACCCACACCACCAGCCGCCGCTCATCCTGCTCGCCGAAGACTTCGAAGATGCGCGCGAGCTCTACCGCGACTATCTCGAATACTCCGGCTTTGCCGTGCAGACGGCCGTGAACGGGAAGGAGGCGGTGGATCAGGCCGTGGCGCTCCTGCCGGACATCATCCTCATGGATGCGAGCATGCCGGTCCTCGACGGCTGGCAGGCCACGCGCGAACTCAAACGCAATCCCACCACCCGCCACATCCCCGTCGTCGCGCTCACCGCACATGCCTTTGACGACGCGCGCCGCGAAGCGAAAGAGGTCGGCTGCGACGCCTTCGTGACCAAACCCTGTCTGCCCGACGATCTCGTCACCAAGATCCGCGCGGTACTGGACGGCGGCACGAAGAAGAAGCAGGGCCTGTAGCGTTTTCTTCAGCCTGCGCGCGCGCCCGTTTCCTCCGCTCAGCTCCCGTCTCGACCTGTTGTAAGCTAGCGCCGAATGAATCCCATTACGGTGTTGCTGGCGGCGCTTGGCGTGCTGACTGCGATCTTCGTTGGCGGCTGGGCGCGCGTCATCATGGCGGTGCGCAGTGGCGGGGCCGCAACGGCGTCGCCGGCAACCGATGCGCGCTTCCCGACGCCGCTCGCGCTCGGCACCGGCGCCGTGACGAATTTCTTCGACACGCTCGGCATCGGCTCGTTCGCCACGACGACGGCGATCTTCCGGGCGTTCAAGATGGTGCCCGATCGAGTCATCCCCGGCACGCTGAACGCGGGCCATACCCTGCCGACCATCGTGCAGGCGTTCTTCTATATCTCGGTGATCCCTGTCGACGTGGTGACGCTGATCTCCATGATTGCGGCGGCGGTGGCGGGCGCCTGGCTTGGGGCCGGCATGGTCGCCGGCTGGTCGAAGCGCGCCGTGCAGATCGGGATGGGTGCCGCGCTGCTTGCCGCGGCGATCTTCTTCACGATGCGCAATCTCGGCCTCTTCCCTGCCGGCGCGAACGCGATTGGCGTCACCGGTGCGATGCTGGCGGTGGCGATCGCGGGTAACTTCATGCTGGGCGCATTGATGTCGCTCGGCATCGGTCTCTATGCGCCGTGCATGATCCTCGTGAGCCTGCTCGGGATGAGTGAAACCACCGCGTTTCCGATCATGATGGGGTCGTGTGCCTTCCTCATGCCTGTCGGCAGCCTCAAGTTCATCAAGGAACGCGCCTACAGCCTGCGCGTGGCGCTCGGCCTTGCGCTCGGCGGCATTCCCGGCGTCATCATCGCCGCCAAGATCGTGAAGTCGCTCGATCTCGCGACGGTCCGCTGGCTGGTGATCGTCGTCGTTCTCTATACCGCGCTGACGATGCTCTATTCGGCGTTCTCGGAACCCGCGACCGCGAAGGACGACGTCCCGGCGCGGCTGTCGTGAGGATGATCGCCGCTGTGCTCGCGCTTGCGAGCGTGCTCGGCGGCGTCATACAGGTATCGCCGCGATGGACGATACAGACCAGCGGTGTCACGGCCCGGCTGCGCGGGGTGAGCGCGGTGAGCGAGCGCGTCGCATGGGCGAGCGGGGCCAACGGCACCGTGCTGAGAACCAGCGACGGCGGCGCCACCTGGCAGAACCTGGCGATCCCGGGCGCGGAACGTCTCGACTTCCGCGACATCGACGCCGTCAGCGACACCACCGCCTACACCCTTAGCATCGGTCCCGGCGCCGCGTCGCG
>JANPCT010000016.1:0-2037 GCA_031431095.1 Acidobacteriota bacterium
CGACGACGTCCCCATCGTCTTCAGGAGGGCGATGTCGCGGCTCTTCTCCATCACGAGCAGGACGAGAGACGCGACGATGTTGACGGCCGCGACAGTCATGATCAGACCGATGGTGATCGAGATCGCCATCTTCTCCAGCCACAACGCCGAGAACAGCGACTTGTTCATCTCGGCCCAGTCCTGCGTCGCGTAGTCCTTGCCGAGCCGCCGGGGAATGTCCTGCGCGACCTCCTTCGAGGCAAACATGTCGTCGAGGCGCAGTTGCATGAATTGCGGCTGGTTACGCCCGAAGGTGTGCTCGGCGACGGCCAGATCGACGAGCGCGTATTCGCTGTCGAACTCGAACAGTCCCAGGCTGAAGATGCCGACCACCTTGAACGCCCGCATCCGCGGCATCATGCCGGTGGGCGTGAGCACCTGGTCGGGCGTCAGCAGGTGCACGGTGTCGCCCGGCTGCACCTCGAGCGTCGCGGCCAGGTCGGTGCCGAGGACGATGCCGTCCATCTCCTCGGGACCGGAACGGATCGCGGCGAGCGTGCCGGACTTCATCGACTTGCGAATATCGGTGACCGTCACTTCGAGGTCCGGATCGATGCCCTTGATCGTCACCGCCGCGGTGCGATCGACACCAGCCTTGAGCAGCCCCTTGCCGATCGACGCCGGCGCCGCGCCGACGACGCGTGGAACCTGTTTCAACCTGGCCACTTCCGCCGGAATATCGCGCAGCCCCTCGCCGAGCTTGAACACGTAGACGTGCGCCGAGGCGCCGACGATCCGCTCGCGCAGCTCCCCCTGGAGTCCGGTCATCAGCGCCAGCGCGATCAGCAGCGCCGTGACGCCAACCGCGACCCCGAGGACGGAAATAAAGGAGATGAGGGAGATGAACGCCTGCTTGCGCCGCGCCAGCAGGTAACGGAAGGCGATGAACAACTCAAAGGGTAAGGCGTCCGCCTTCATTCCTTCGCATCCTTCCGGCGCATCAGCGGAAACAGGATCACGTCGCGGATCGACAGGCTGTTGGTCAGCAGCATGACGAGGCGGTCGATGCCGACCCCTTCACCGCCGGTCGGGGGAAGGCCGTACTCGAGCGCGCGGATATAGTCCTCGTCCATCGCGTGCGCCTCGAGGTCGCCGGCGGCCTTGTCCTTCAGCTGCGCCTCGAAGCGGCGCCGCTGCTCCGCCGGATCGTTGAGCTCGCTGAACGCGTTGGCCACTTCGAAGCCGCCGATGTACAGCTCGAAGCGTTCGACCGTATCGGGATCGTCGGGACGCTGCTTCGACAGCGGCGACACTTCGGTCGGGAAGTCGTGCACGAACGTCGGCTGAATCAGTGCCGCCTCGTTGAGACGCTCGAAGATCTCCGTGGCAATCTTGCCGGCGCCCCATGCCGGCTGGACATCGAGTCCGAGCTTGCGCGCGATGGCGGCCGCGGCGTCACGATCGCGCAGTTCCCCGTCCGTGACCGGCGTGCCGAGCTTTGCCGAAGCGCTCTCGCGCGCCCCGTCACGCAGGGAGATGCGCCGGAACGGCGGGGCCAGCGAAATCTGGTGATCGCCGAATGTGATCTGGTCCGTGCCGATGGCGTGCCGCGCGACGCTGACCAGCATCTGCTCCGTCATGTCCATCAGCTCGCCATACTCGCTGTAGGCCTGGTAGAACTCGAGCATCGTGAACTCGGGGTTGTGCTGCGTCGAGATCCCTTCGTTGCGGAAGTTGCGATTGATTTCGTAGACGCGCTCGAGACCGCCGACGACCAGGCGCTTGAGGTACAGCTCCGGCGCGATGCGCAGGAAGAGCTGCATGTCGAGGGTGTTGTGATGGGTCACGAAGGGACGCGCCAGCGCACCGCCGGCGAGCGGCTGCATCATCGGCGTCTCCACTTCAAGATAGCCGCGGGCGTCGAGGGCCATCTGTTTCGCACCAAGACCAACGAACTGTCAATCTGGGCGACGAGGCTGGAGTTCCTGGCGAAGTGTTTCATCCCGATGCCCGAGAAGTGGCACGGCCTGCAGGACATCGAGACGCGCTACCGGCAGC
>JANPCT010000017.1:0-4445 GCA_031431095.1 Acidobacteriota bacterium
GCAGATCGAGTTCGCCAGGCTGAACCTGACCTATACGGTCATGAGCAAGCGCAAGCTGCTGGAGCTGGTGTCGGAGGGGAAGGTCAGCGGCTGGGACGATCCCCGGATGCCGACGCTCGTGGGGATGCGCCGGCGCGGCTACATGCCCGAGGCGATCCGCAACTTCTGCGAGCGCATCGGCGTGGCCAAGCGGGAGAACCTCATCGACGTGGCGCTTCTCGAGCACGCCGTGCGCGAGGACCTGAACGCTCGGGCGCCGCGCGTCATGGCGGTCCTGCGCCCGCTGCGTGTGATCATCGAAAACTATCCCGACGGGCAGTCCGAAGAACTGGACGTCGTCAACAATCCGGAAGATGCGAGCGCCGGGACGCGGAAGGTTCCGTTTTCGCGCGAGCTCTTCATCGAGCACGACGATTTCCGCGAAGACCCGCCCAGGAAATTCTTCCGGCTCGCGCCCGGCCGCGAGGTCCGCCTGCGATGCGCCTACTTCCTGACCTGCACCGGGGTCGTAAAAGACCCGGCGACCGGTGACATCACGGAGCTGCGCTGCACCTACGATCCTGCGACGCGTGGTGGCGATGCGCCCGACGGCCGGAAAGTGAAAGCAACACTGCACTGGGTGTCGGCCGCGCACGCCGTATCCGCTGAGGCGCGGCTCTACGATCGGCTGTTCAACACCCCGGAACCCGCCAGGGCGGAAGACTACCGGACCGAGCTGAACCCGTCGTCCCTCGAGGTTGTCGCGGATGCGCGGGTCGAACCGTCCGTCGCCGCTGCGCCGCCTGGCACGCGCGTCCAGTTCGAGCGGCTTGGCTATTTCGCGGTGGATCGCGACAGCACTGCCGGCCGGCCGGTGTTCAACCGCACCGTGACCTTGAAAGACAGCTGGGCCAGGGCCGACCAGAAGGCGTAGGCCGCCCGGCCGTCAGTCGAACTCTCCGGCCGCGATCTTCCCGACGAGCTCATCGAGCGAGCGAACCCGCGGGCAGTCGGCATCCTGGCGCAGGTTCCCTTCGTCGAGCAGCACGCCCCGCAACCCTGCCGCTCTGGCCCCCATCACGTCGACGTAATAAAGGTCTCCCACGTGGATCGTGGTGTCGCGGTTGGCGCCGCTCTTCTTCAAGGCGATGTCGAAGAATCGCGGGTCTGGCTTCTCCACGCCTTCATCAGCTGAATCGAGGACGACGTCGAATCGCGGTGTGAGTCCGAGCCTGTCGAGATGAGCACGCAAGGTGCCGTTGGCGTTCGACACGACAACGATGCGGAGCCCGCGCGCGCGCAGCGCCGCCAGCGACGGCAGCACGGCGTCAGGCACGTACTCCCACAAATTGCTCGCCGTGTGATACGTGTGCAGTTCTGCGAGCGCTGCGGCGGTGCCGTCGCCAGCGATGATTCGAGCGTGTTTGAGGATCAGATCGAAGAACAGCCAGCCGCGCGTCGCGTCCGTCGTGGCGCCAATGACCTTCAGGTCGTCAAGCTCGCGGCGCGCCAGCAGGTCGGCTCCCTTCAGTGCCTCAGGAGCAACGGCGACTCCGTGTGTCGCCAGCACCTCCGACACGCGCCACCAGTTGGGATAGAGGAAGACACCGCCGGCATCCAGGAACACGGTTTCCAAGGGCATCAACGCAGAAGGTAGACGGCACAAGGGAGAAAACGCAAGCGCTACGACAGCGCCGGCCTCCAGGACAGTTTCGAGCGCCATCAAGGCGTTCGGTCTTGCGCCTTCTGCCTTCCCCTTACGCGTCCGTAAGCGCGATGAGCGGGTCGATGCGCGAGGCGCGCCGGGCGGGGACGGCGCACGCGACGAACGCCACCGCCCCAAGGGTCGCTGCGACCGCCGAGAGAACGATCGGGTCCATCGGCTGGACGCCGAACAGTTGCGTCTCCATCGCGCGGCGAATGCCGAACGCGCCGGCCAGGCCGACGCCGATGCCGACCGCCAGCAGCCATAGGCCCTCCGTGACGATGAGGCCGAAGATTCGGCCGCCGCCACTGCCGAGCGCCATCCGGATGCCAATTTCCTTGCGGCGCTGCGCCACCTGGAAGGCGAGGACACCGTAGATGCCGACGGCGGCAAGGAACAGTGCGACACCACCGAAGAGGGTCGCCAGCATCATGGGTGTGCGACGGCTCACCAGCGAGTCGTCCACACGTTGCTGCATGGTCTTGACGGAGAAGAACGGCAGTTCGGGATCGAGCGCCGTGACCTGCCGGCGAACGGCGCCGACAATCGAGGCGGGGTCGCCGGACGTGCGGGTCACGAGCGTCATGCCGCGGAAGACATTCTGCGCGAGCGGGAAATAGTACGCGCCCACCGGTTCCTTCTCGGTGAGGCCCGTCGTCCGGACGTTGCCGACGACCCCAACCACCGTGAAGTAGGCACTTTTCGCCCCGGGGCCCTTCGCGAACTCGTCCGGTGACCCGGGCTTCCACATCCGCCGCCCGATCGGGTCGGCGTCTTTCCAGAAACGATTGGCGAGGCGTTCGTCGATGATCAGCACCTTCGGCGCGCGGTCGTCATCCGACGCCCTGAACAGCCGGCCCTTTTTCAGCGGAATCGACATCGCCTCGAAGTAGCCCGGAGAGATCGAGGAGTTGTACGGAGAGATGAGAGATTCGCCCGGCACCATCGCGTAGCCTTCGGCGAGGATCACGCTGTCGTTGTAGCTGCCGCCGAGCGGGATGTTGCCGGTGACTCCCGCCGCCTGGACGCCCGGCAGAGCGCGCACCCGATCGGTGAGCTGGTTCCAGAAGGCGAGCAGTTGGGCGTCCTCTTTGTAGCGCGTGGCCGGCAGGCTCACGATACCGGTCGTGACGTGACGAGGGTCGAACCCGGGGTTGACGCTGAGGACGCGTTGAAAGCTGGCGAGGAGAAGGCCCGCGCCGATGAGGAGCATGAAGGCGAACGCAATCTGCGCGGCGACGAGCACGCGGCGCGTCACACGGGCGCCGCGGCTGGCGGTTCCTGAGCGTCCCTCTTCGCGAAAGCTCTGGCTCAGGTTCATGCGGCGGAGTTCCAGAACGGGCACGAGCCCGATCAGCACCGAGAGCACGAGCGAAAGCGCGAACGTGAAGGCGACGACGCCGCTGTCCATCGTCACGGTCGTGCCCTGGGGCGTCGCCTCGAGGCCGAACGACGCAAGCGCCCGGACGCCCGCGTAGCCGAGCCCCAGGCCGAGCATGCCGCCCGTCATCGACAGCAACAACGTCTCCGTCAGAAGTTGTCCGGCGATGCGGCCGAGGCCTGCACCAAGGGCATGGCGGGTCGCGAGCTCTTTCATGCGCGCGCTGGACCTGACCAGCATCAGGTTGGTGACGTTCACGGCGCCTACCAACAGTACGAAGAAGACGCCGCCCCAGAGCAGGTAGAGCGTGGCGCGGAGGTCCTGGACGAGGTGCTGTTGCAGCGGGAGGACGACCGTGTGAAAGCCCGCATTGATGAGAATCTGCTTGAGGGCGGGAAATCGATCCAGGTTGCGCGCGTTGAGCGCGTCGATCTGCTGACGGGCCTGCTCGACCGATGCCCCCGGCTTCAACCTGGCGAGATACGACCAGTTGTTGCTGTGCCGCTGTTCGTCTGATTTCTCCTGTGCCGAGAACGACACAGGGATCCAGGCTCGGACGTCGGGGTCGAGAAAACCGAACTCCCGCGGCAGCACTCCGATCACGCTGTGAGGCTCGCCGTTGATCCGCACGTCACGACCGATTGCGCTGTCCTGCCCTCCGAACCACTGCTGCCACGACGCGTAGGTGAGGACCACCTTGTGTGTACGGCCTTCCTGCCCGTCTTCTTCGGTGAAGACACGTCCGCGCAGCGGCTGGACCTGGAGGAGACGAAGGAGCGAGGGTGTCGCGACCATCGCAGTGACCCGCTGCGGTTCCCCTTCGCCGCCGCCGATGGTGACCCCTCGGGTGTCATACAGCGCCTGCTCCTGAAAGGCGCTGGTCTCGGTGAGACGGTCGAAGTAATCGGGCACCCCAGTCGAGCCGCCGGTAACGCCCGCCGCGGGGTAGGCGTTGTACATATGGACCAGCTGTGCGGACTGTGGAACCGGCAGCGGCTGCAACAACACCGAGTTCACGACCGCGAAGATGGCGGCATTTGCGCCGATGCAGAGCGCCAGCGTCAACAGGGCAGTGGCGGCGAAACCGCGGTCCTTCCACAGCAATCGGAGTCCGAAGCGCACATCCTGAAGCATGGGTTGGTATACGGAGGGCCCGAAAGGGGGGTTCAGTGCTGAGTGCCTATTGCGCCGTGCTGGGTTGTGCGTAAGATATGTTGACGCTTCCGCGGCTCCCTCGTCGTTTGCCAAAGCGTTGGTGCAAGACTTTAAGCGTTCGTCCAGAGCTACCCATTTAAGAGTACGTCACAATTAATCTCTCGGCTGTGCGCACCCGGAGGGCGCTGTTACTGTCAGCCGACCCGGGGGCCGGAAATACGAAAC
>JANPCT010000018.1:0-9350 GCA_031431095.1 Acidobacteriota bacterium
CTGCGCCGCAAGGCTGACAAGCGTCAGCAAACCGATGGCGACTGTCGATCCTAGTGCTTTGGTCATAATCTTTCCGCCACCCGGCGATCTCATTGCGGGAAAATCTTCCCGGGGTTCAGCAATCCCTCCGGATCGAACGCGGCCTTGACGCGTTTCATCACAGCGATAGTTTGCGGATCGAGCTCCAGCGGCAGGTACTTCGCCTTGGCGAAGCCGATACCGTGCTCGCCGCTGATCGATCCTTCGAGCGCTACCACTCCTTCGAACAAGGCGCGTTCAGCTTCGTGAGCGCGAGACATCTCATCGTCGTCTTCCGGCGCCACCATGATGTTGACATGGATGTTGCCGTCGCCGGCATGGCCGAAGCACGGGATTCTGAGCCGGTAGGTCTTCTTCAGCCCGTCCACCAGCCTGAACAGCTGCGGAATCCGGCCCTTGGGTACGACGACGTCATGATTGAACTTGATCGGCGTAATCACTTTCAGCGCGTCCGACAGTTCCCGGCGAACGCGCCAGATCTCCTGACGCTCGGCCTCGTCGCGCGCCCGCAGGATCCCGGTGGCGCCGGCATCGCGGCATGCCTGCTCGCAGCGGGTCGCTTCCTCCGCCACAGCCTCGGCAAGACCGTCCACCTCGAGCAGCAGCAGGGCTCCAGTGCCTTCGGGCGCCAGCGATCGCCCGTCCAGATATTTTGCGACCGCCTCGAGTGAATCGCCGTCGATCAACTCGACGGCGGCGGGGACGACGCGCATTTTGATCACGTTGCTGACCGCCTGCACGGCCTCGTCGATGGTGCGAAACGTCGCGCGCAGCGTGGATTGCACGGGTGGCTTTGGCACCAGCCGCAGGATGATGCGCGTGATCACCGCGAGAGTGCCCTCGGACCCGACCAGCAGGTGGGTCAGGTCGTAACCGACGACGTTCTTCACCACCTTCCCGCCGGTCTCGATGATGTCGCCGTTCGGCAGTACCGCCTGCAACCCCAGCACGTACTGTTTGGTCGTGCCGTATTTGAAGGCGCGCGGCCCGCCCGCGCACTCCGCGACGTTGCCGCCGATGACAGAAATGCGCAGCGATGCGGGATCCGGCGGATAGAACAGGCCCACCTTCTCGACGGCGTCCTGGATGGTGCCGGTCACGACATTGGGCTCGACCACGACGACGAGATTCTCTTCGTCGAGCTCGAGGATGCGGTTCATGCGCTCGAGCGACAAGACGACGCCGCCGTGCATCGGCACGGATCCGCCGGTATAGCCGGTGCCGCCGCCGCGCGGCACCACCGGGACCCGGTGACTGGCGCAGAGTCGCATGATTGCGGAGATCTCTTCCGCTCCGTCGGGGAGGACGACGACGTCGGCGGGATGGCCGCGCTTCAGCGCGTCGGCGCCATATGCCGTGAGCGACGGCGCATCGAGTCGTACGTGCGCCGCGCCGACAATGGCGCGCAGCGCGCCGGCGAACTCAGACGGAAGCGGCACGCACACCCGTGCGAGTGGCGAGGAACTCGAGAATGCGCTGCGACCCCCGCTCCAGGTCGTTCAGGGACGTGGCGTAGGAAATTCGAAGGAAGCCGGGTGCGTCGAACGCCTCACCCGGGGTCAGCGCGACGTGGGCGTCGTTGAGCAGGGCCGTCGCAAGATCGGAGGACGTGCGGAAGCCGTCCGGCGAGAGGAACTCGCTCACGTCTGGGAACATGTAGAAGGCGCCGGCGGGCTTCTGGAGTCCGATGCGGGGGTCGGCCGACAGCCACTCGTACAGGCGATCGCGCCGGCGGCGATACTCGTCCAGCATCATGGTGACGCAGTCCTGCGGTCCGCGCAGCGCCGCTTCGACCGCTTTCTGCGTGATCGAGCAGACGTTCGAGGTCGAGTGGCTCTGGATGGCGTTACACGCCCCGACGACGGCCGCCGGGCCCACCGCCCAGCCGCACCGCCAGCCGGTCATCGCATAGACCTTCGACGCGGAGCCGCACAGCACGGAGTGGTCGCGATTGTGCCGCGCCAGCACCCCGATCAGGTTGTGCGGCACGGGGTCATAAATCAGCTTGTCGTAGCACAGATCGAGCAGCACCCAGATGCCGTGGCGCGCGGCTTCCTTGGCGACCGTCTCGAGATCCCCCTCCGACATGATCGCACCGGTCGGGTTGTCGGGCGAGTTGATGATCACGCCGCGGGTGCGGGGCGTGAACGCCGCGATGATGGTATCGGCGCGCAGGCGGAAGCCGTCCTCCGGCTGCGACCGCACGATGACGGGGGTTGCCTCCGCCAGCTTGATCTGTTCGACGAGCGTGGGCCAGCCCGGCATGTGTGTAATGACTTCGTCGCCGGGGCCGAAGAGCGCCAGGACGCTGTTGAACAGGGCCTGCTTGCCGCCGGCCGAACAGATCACCTCTGACGGCAGGTAGTCGACGCCGTTGTCGATCTTGTAGCGCTCGACGATCGCGCGCTTGAGATCTTCAGTGCCCGAGTTGTTCGTGTACTTCGTGAAGTTCGCGTCGATGGCGCGATGGGCGGCGGCGCCGATGTGCGTCGGCGTCGGGAAGTCCGGCTCCCCGGCGCCGAAGTCGACGATGTCGACCCCCTGCGCTTTCAATTTCATGGCGTCGGCCGCCACCTTCATCGTCGGCGATACTGCGATACGGCCGGCTCGTGCAGACAGACTCATCTCTAGGCCCTCAAGGTCTCGCGTCCCAGCTTCTTCTCGCGCAGCCGATCCTCGACGATCTCCGGAACCAGTGTCGTGACCGACCCGCCAAGCGCAACCACCTCTTTCACGAGGCGTGAGCTGACGTAGGTATACGGCTCGGCCGGCATCATGAACACGGTTTCCACCTCCGGATTGAGGTGCCGGTTCATGAGGGCCATCTGCATCTCGTACTCGAAGTCGGAGATGGCGCGCAGCCCGCGGACGATGACGCCGGCGCGTTTCCGGCGAGCGTACTCCACGAGCAGCCCGTCGAACGTATCCACTTCGACATTGGGATACGGCTTGAACACTTCGCGCGCGATTTCCACCCGTTCCGACACGCTGAACAGCGGCGACTTCTCGACGTTGAGCAGGATCGAGACGATGATGCGCTCGAACAGCCGCGAGCCCCGCTGGATGATGTCGACGTGCCCGTTGGTCAGCGGATCGAAGGATCCGGGATAGATGGCGAGGATGTCAGCGTTCATAAAATGAAAGGGCGCTGTCGCCGGCGGTCACCGTGCGCTGGAGCCGCAGTCCCGAGTGGAGAGCCGGCGGCGCATGGCGTGCCGCGTGTTCGACGATGAGCCGGGTGCCGCCCGCCGCCAGCAGGCCGGCGGCATCGAGCGCGTCCGCGACGGCGCTATCAGCGTAGGGCGGATCGAGAATAATCAAATCGAATACCTGCGCGCGAAGCCGCGTCACGGCGTCCGCCAGTCCTGCGCGGATGATAACAGGTTTCATGCTCGCGCCGGACCCGAGCAGCGCGAGATTCGTCTCGATGAGTTTCACCGCGCGCGCATCCTTCTCGACGAAGGTCACGTGCGCCGCGCCGCGGCTCAGCGCCTCGATGCCGATCGCGCCGGTGCCGGCATAGCCGTCGAGGACGCGGGCGCCGCGGACCGCGGGACCGAGGATGTTGAACAGCGTCTCGCGCAGCCGATCGGACGTCGGCCGCAGCCCCTCCCACGTCGGCGACGTGAGCTGCCGTCCGCGCAGCGTTCCCGCCACTATGCGCATTGCCGGCCTCGCGCCAGGCGCCGCGCCCTCACCCGATTCCCACCAGCCCGAAGCGCTGCTCCCAGCTGCTGTTGACCAGTAAGGTCAACGCGGCCGCCTGCTCCGGGTCGTCGAGCGCGGCGACGGCTTCCCGCCGCGCCTCTTCCATCAGCGCGTGGTCGCGGAGGAGATCCCCCACCCGCAACGTCGGCATGCCGGACTGTCGCGTTCCGAAGAAATCGCCCGGGCCGCGAAGCTGAAGGTCGCGCTCCGCGATCGCGAACCCGTCGGTCGTCTCGGTCAGCGCTTTCAGCCGGGCCTTGCCATCGTCGGTGATCGGGTACTGATAGAGCAGGACGCAATACGATTTGTGGGCGCCGCGGCCGACGCGTCCGCGTAGCTGGTGCAACTGCGACAGACCGAAACGCTCGGCATGTTCGATCACCATCACCGTCGCATTGGGCACGTCGACACCGACTTCGACGACCGTCGTGGAGACCAGGATGTCGAACTCGCCGCGGACGAACGCGCCCATGACGCGATCCTTGGCGTCCGGTTTGAGCCGGCCGTGCAGCAGGCCGACGCGCAGCTCGGGGAAGACGTCCTGCGCCAGGTGGTCTGCCATCTCGGTCGCGGCCTTCAAGTCCACCTTCTCCGACTCTTCGACGAGCGGATAGATGATGTAGGCCTGCCGGCCCTGCGCGATCTCGCCGCGCACGAAGGCGTAGATTTCATCCCGCCGCGATTCGGGACGCGCCGTCGTCGCAATCGGCTGCCGGCCGGGCGGCATCTCGCGCATCACCGAAACGTCGAGATCGCCATACGTCGTGAGCGCCAGCGTCCGGGGGATCGGGGTCGCGGTCATGACGAGAACGTCCGGATGCAGGCCCTTCGCCCGCAGCGTGGCGCGCTGCAGGACGCCAAAGCGATGCTGCTCGTCGATGACGGCGAGGCCCAACTCGCGAAACGCCACATCTTCCTGGACGAGGGCATGCGTGCCGATCAGCATCTGCAGCGAGCCGCCGGACAGCTCCGCCAGCACTTCCCGCCGCTTGCGCGCGGCGGTGCCGCCGGTCAACAGCGTGATCCGGAACCGCGACGTTTCCAGGAGCCTCCGGATGTTGAAGAAATGCTGCTCCGCGAGGATCTCGGTCGGCGCCATGAACGCGACCTGCAGGCCGTTCTCCATCGCCACCAGTGCCGCCATCAGCGCGACGATGGTCTTCCCCGATCCGACGTCCCCCTGCAACAGCCGGTTCATCGGCTGCGGCCGCTGCATGTCGGTCACGATTTCGCGGATGTCGGTCTTCTGATCGCCCGTGAGCTTGAACGGCAGGATTTGCCGGACCGCCTCGCGCGTCGCGTCGGTGACGACAACCGCCCGCCCCTTGCGCTCCGTGTCGGCCCGGCGCCGGCGCAACACGATGCCGAGTTGAAAAAGGAAGAACTCTTCGAAAATCAGCCGGCGGTGCGCCGGTGAGCGAAACGCGTTCAGCTCCTCCACCGACGCGCCCGCGTCCGGAAAATGCACCTGCTCGATCGCGTCGCGGCGGTCGAGCAGCTGCAGCCGGCGGCGTACCGCTTCGGGCAGCGGATCCGGCAGTTGCGCGGGCATCGCCTGCAGCGCCTGGTGCACCAGCGTGCGCTGCATCTTCGCCGTGAGCTGCCCCGTCTTTTCGTAGACAGGGACGATACGGCCGGTGTGAACGGTGCCCCCTTCTCTCGATCGCTCGACCGCGCCGTCGAGTCCGCCGTCGTGTCCGCCGGGCCCTCCGTCGCGGGCGCCAGCAACGGCAACGTCGACGGTCTCGACGAGCTCGTATTGCGGACCCTGCATCTGCAGGCCGTGCGAGGTCAGCTCCAGCTTGCCGAACAGAATGACGTGCTGGTGCGGATGGAAGACGTCGTTGAGGAACGGCTGGTTGAACCACACGGCGCGCAAGCTGCCGGTGACGTCGCGCAGGAGCATCTCGAAAATCTTGAACCGCGGACGACGCGTCGGACGGATGCCGCAGCTGATCACTTCGGCGGCGACAGATGCGACGATGCCGGGCTTGAGCGAAGCAATCGGCTGGAAGTGACCGCGGTCCTCGTAACGGGAGGGGAACCGGTAAAGGAGGTCTTCGACGGTGGCGATGCCGGCCCGGTGCAAATCCGCGGCGCGCCTTGGACCGACGCCTTTCAGGTACTGCAACGAGCCTTGCAGCGGATCCATGTCACTCACGCGGAACGAGCGGGCGCCGCGGCGAGGTGTGCCGCACCGCCGGCGCCGGGCTCACTGAACGACCGATGCCGTTCCGACGCCAACTCGAATCTCGCGGATGGCCGACGGGAGCTCGAACGGTTCATCCATGTTGATGCCGGCGGGTGTCTCTGGCGTGCGCGAGTAAAAACTGAGGAGCTCCTGCAGCAGGGATTTGGGAATGGTCACGCCGGAGATGTCGGCGGCCTCGAGCACGAAGCGGCCGACACCGTCCCTGGTGGTCAGCGTACCGGCGGCGTTGACCGGCAATCGTCCCGTCAGGTAGCCAAGCGGGTCCGTCCAGGCGCGCTTCTTTTGCGTGCGAACCGCGTCGAGATCCACCAGGGCCCGGCCGGTCACGCGGCCGTTGCCCGCGGCGTGCAGCACGGGATCGACGATCCCGACCGGCACCTGACTGCCGGCGAGAAATTTGAGGTAGGCGTTGACCTCGGTGTCGCTGACCTGGGTGGTTCGCGCCGCCGCCCCTTTCACGGGCGCGAGGGCATTTTTCTGAATCAGCGCGAGCTTGCCCTGAAAGCGCGTCGCGTCCTGCTTCGAGAACGCGGCCTGCGCGCCGAGCGCCGCGGTGCAGGCGAGGACCACGCCGACACAGAGCACGCGCGCGGACGGGCGGAGAAACATCACCGCCTTCAGTTTACCGTCGATCGGAGCCCGCCGGGGGGCGCGGCGGCCGAAACGACCGGCAAGGAACCAGCCGGGCCGCTAGCTCCTGCCCCTGCCCCGCTGCGCCGCCCGTGCATTCTGGCGCGTCCGCATGAGCAACTCGAGCTTCTGCTGCTCCATGCGCTCTTCGAAGATGCGGAAGCGCGCCTGCTGGCGGACGTCGAGCGTCTCGTCCACTCCTTCATATGCCTTCTTCAAGTCGGCGGCGGCGCGTTCGTCTTCGTCGCGTAGCGCCGTGATTCGCTCGGCCAGCGCGGCTTCATCACCGGTGCCCGATAGCGGGTTCGTCAGCTTGCGCAAGCTGCTGATGAGCTGATTACGCGCAACCTGATGGCGCCGCTGGATATCGTGCACCGTCTTCAGCCTCGTCACGAAGCGTCCGTACTGCGCTTCCGACAAATGCAGCGCCTCCTGCGCCTGCAGCACGGTGAAGGCCTCGAACCATTTTTGAATCTGCCCGGCGGATATCGCTCCGCCGGCATCGTTCGGGACCGCAGGCGCTGCGGCCTGCGGCTGCCCTTCCGCGGGGACGCTCTGCCACGTGGCGGCGATGCCCGGCACCGCGGACGTCGCAATAAGCATTGCGGTCACGACGAGTATTCGCAGCCTCACGGTCATCCCCTTCATCGCGGTCAATTCGACGCGCGCTTCATTTCGGTCTGCAGCAGCCGCGCGAGTTCGCTCAGCTCCGCGGCCGAGAGCGACAGGACGGCATGGTCGAGAGCGGCGGCATGCACCGCCATCCCGGCGGCATGCGCATCCTCGATTTCCACGTCCGACACCGCCGTCGTCAACACTTCCCACGCGGCGGCGGCATCAGGGTCGGACGCGGCCGTGACCTCGCCACTCACGGCGTCAGCCATTGCCGCGGCCGACGTCTGCGGCGCACGCGACTTTTCTTCATGGCGCCCGTCGCGCAGGAGCAGAGCCCCCGCACCAACCGCCACCACCAGCGCGGCGGCGGCTGCGAGCGGCAGCAGGCCGCGCGTCCCGCGCCAGTGCCGCGGCGATGCGGCCGGAGGCGATTCCAGGGCGATCGCCTCGCGCACCCGCGCCGTCATGTGATTCCAGAACAGCGGTGGCGGTTCGGGCACGTCCGTGGCCGCCGCATCGTGCAGCGCCGCGCGAAGCATCGCGCCCTGCGCGCGGCACGCGTCACACTGGTCGACGTGCGCGGCCCGCCGCGCATCGAGCGTGGCCTCCGCCAGATCGACGAATTCGGAATCGGACAGATGTGCGGACGTCATCGGTCGAACCCTGCCTCACTCATGATCTTTTTCAGGTTGTTGAGCGCGTGAAAAAAATTGGCTTTCACCGCACCTACCGAGCTGCCAAGAATGCCGGCAATCTCCTCGTGCGGCAATTCGTGAAAGACGCGGAGGATCAGCGTGGTGCGTTGCTTCCGTGGGAGCCGGGCAATCGCCGCGCGGACCTGGCCGGACCGCTCCGCGCGCAGAATCGCCTCCGAGGCATTTTCGCCCGCGGAGGTCAAGCGCTGGTCGCTGGCCGCGATCAACGGGTCGAGTGCGATCGGCCGGGGCGTTTTCGATCCGACTTTGTTGAGCGACGTATTGACGGCGATGCGATAGAGCCAGGTTCCCAGAGACGCCTCCCCCTTGAACGTCGCAAGGGCCCGGTACGCGCGGATGAAGACGTCCTGCGCGAGATCGCTCGCATCCTCGTGGTTGTCGACGAACCGGTAGCACAACTGATACACGTGCCGCTGATGGCGCTCGACGAGCAGGTCGAAGGCGTCCCGTTGCCCCGCCAGGCAGGCGCTCACGAGCTCGGCGTCCGTCGGGTTCGTGACCGTCACCTTACAGCCGGGCTCAGCAATCCAGGACCATGTGCGTGTACTCAGCATGCCTCAACCCTTAGACCGGGTGCGGAGGCGAAGGTTACACGCAACGCGATCGACCACGCCGTTGACTTTCGCTTTTCCTTTGCGTATAGTTCGCGCCATGCTGCCTTTGACCAAGCGTCAGCGGGAGATCCTGGATTATCTCAACGATTTCATCCAACAGCACGGCTATGCGCCGAGCCTCGAGGAGATCGGGCGGCGGTTCGGGCTGTCGTCGCTCGCGACCGTGCACAAGCACTTGACCAACCTGCAGGATAAGGGGTTCATCAAGCGGGCGTGGAACCGGAGCCGGTCGGTCGAGATGGTCCCGACGCGGCTTGGCGGTCGTGCCGTCGAGCTGCCGCTGCTGGGCTACGTCGCCGCTGGCCGCCCGATCGAGGCGGTCGTGGGCACCGAAACAATCGCGGTGCCGGAGGACCTGATCGGCAAGCGCGATACCTACGTCCTCCGCGTCAAAGGGGACTCCATGATCGACGAGCAGATTCGCGATGGCGACTATGTCATCGTCGAAGACCGCCGCACCGCCGACAACGGCGAGATGGTGATTGCCCTCCTGAACGGATCGGATGTCACGCTGAAGAAGCTTTATCGTGAGCAGGGGCACATCCGGCTGCAGCCCGCGAATCCCGCGATGCAGCCGATCATCGTGCAGCCGGATCAGGTGCAAATCCAGGGAGTGGTCATCGGCGTCATGCGGCGCTACTAGCCGGACGATGAAGGACGGCCGCGGCGCCGCGGATCCACGGCATACTGAAGCATGAACGAGCGCAAGCAAATCAACTTCACCATCGTGCCCGAGGACTCGGGCGAGTCGCCGCGCACGTACGCGAACTTCTGCGCCATCTCGCACACGCCGTTTGACTTCACCTTGTCGTTCTG
>JANPCT010000019.1:0-4922 GCA_031431095.1 Acidobacteriota bacterium
CGATGCGGCCCGCCGCGGCGGGGCCCATGTATCGGAACTTGAGGGGCTCTGGTGTGGTCGCCCGCTGCGGACCAGCAGGGCTGCCGCCGCGCTGGGCGAACGCCACTGTCGAGAACGCCACTGCCGACAGCAGGGCGAGGGACACACTTCTCCGCCACGAAAACCTGTTCATGGCGGGTAACTATAACGCAGGCGACTGGACGTTCGAGGTTCGACGCCGGAGACTGGCCGCGTCAACTCACATGATCTATTGCACCGTGAAGCCCTTGAACACGTAAGTGGCGCCCGCGGTCAGGCCGAATCCGGGGTCGCGCGACGTGATGCCGAGCAGAATTCCCGCATCCAGCCGGACGGTTCCGCGCGTGATCCGGCCTCCCACACGCATCGTCGCGCGGCTCTCCGTGCCGACGGGCGGTGTGCCTCCGCGCGTATTGGCGCGGCCGTTGAGCTCGCCGACAACCTCGATTCCTTCGCGTACCGCGCGCGCCACCGACAATCCGTAGTCGAGCACGTCGTTCTGGTTATCGCCGCGTGTCGGATCCCCGAGGATGCCGAGCCCGACGTTGCCGACGATACGGATGGACCGGACGGTTTTGCCGATCAGCACCTGCGCGTGAAAATCGGTCGTGTCGAGGCCGAGGCCGCTCTCGTTGCTCGCATTCGGCAGCTTCGTGGCGAAGCGCAGACCGACCGCCGGACGGCCCGGTGTTTCGGTCAGCACGCGGATCTTCGTGGCGAGGACGATGTCTTCGACCGCGTGAGTGGTGTCGCCCGTAAAATTGAGCTGGCCGGCGAGCGGCGACGGGCCGACACCGCGGTTCTTGATCGTCAGCCGGTTGTAGAGACCGCCGTCGAGCTGCAGCTCCGCGATCGAACTGATGCCGAAGCTCACGCCCACTGTCGGGGCACGAAGAAGCGTGCCCTGCAGCCCCGACGCCGGGTAGAGCGCCTCGCGAGCGTAATCGAGCCCTCCTTCGAGAAGGATCAGCCCGGCGCCGATGACCTCAGGGTCTTCCGTGACGAGCGGCCGCTGCTGCGCGGCTGCCGGTGCGGCAATGAGCATGGCGGCCAGCACTGAGGCGGCCAGTCTTCGTAACGTCATCGAGTCTCCGTTGAAATCAGGTTGATGTCTGACACTTAGACGGTGCCAGATCACTTCCTGGTCGTGAGTTGGAGAGGAAAACTGAGAGCCGGCGCGTCCGTGCGTGAATCCGAGGGCATGGACGCGTCGGACAGGACGGCGGACGCCGGATTCAGACGCCGATCGAGCAGATGGCGGGGAGCGACGTTGGAGATGGCGCGCAGCATCGAGTTCTTGATGTCGGGGTGCTCGACCTCGAGCTGCGCGATCAGGCGTTTCACCCGCTGGCGCTGCAGTCCCAGGTCGCCGCAGGCCGGACAGCAGCAGCCGATGATCGGGAGCGCGGCTTCCCTCGCATACGCGCGGGCCTCTGACTCCAGCACGTACGCGAGCGGGCGAATCACGACGTACCTGCCGTTGTCGGACACGAGGCGGGCGGGCATCGCCTTCAGCGCGCCCTGAAAGAACACGTTGAGGAGCAGCGTCTCGATGAAATCGTCGGCGTGATGGCCGAGCGCGATCTTCGTCGCCCCTACGGTGTCGGCGAGCCGATACAACGCGCCACGTCGCAAACGCGCGCACAGCGAACAGGGCGTCGCATCGGTATCGAGAATGTCTTCGATGGTCTCGCCGATGTTGGTGTGCTCGACGTGCAGCTCCCAGCCGCGCGCGGCGCACGTGTCGGTCAGCTTCTGGTGCTCGTAGCCTTCGTAGCCGGAGTCGATGTTGACGGCGACGATCGAGAAGGTGATCGGCGCCCGCCGGCGCAGGACGTCGAGGATCTCGATGAGCGCCCAGCTGTCCTTGCCGCCAGAGAGGCCGACCATCACCCGGTCGCCGTCTTCGATGAGGCGGTGTTCGGTGATCGCCCTGGTCACCTTCTTGGCGATGCGCGTTTCGAGCTCGGATCGGTATCCCATGCGGATGGGATCTATTCTAGTACGAGTTGGCGGACTGTCTCGGGCCAGGTCAGTGCCGCGCCCGCCTCATGCGCCGCGGAGCCCATCCGCTCCGCCCGCGCCCCATCCTCCATGACGCGACGCATGGCGAGGCCGATCGCCTCGGCGGTGGCGTCCACGACCAGTCCGTTGACGCCGTCGTGCACCAGTTCGGCGGGTCCGCCGGAGTCGCGGCAGGTGATCACCGCCTTGCGCGACGCGAAAGCCTCGACCGTGACGAATCCGTAGTCCTCCTGGAACGGCGGAAAGCAGACGGCGCGGCACGTGGCGAGGGCGTCGAGAAGCTGCGGCTCGGTCAAGCGTCCTACGAACCGGATCCGCGAGGCTACGCCGAGCTCTGCCGCGAGCTGCTCGAGCGCGGTTCGCTCTTCCCCTTCGCCGGCAATCACCAGACGCAGGGCGTGTGCCGCGTCGGTGTGCAACGCCCGGACCAGGAGATCGGCGCGTTTCAAGCGGGTCAGGCGCGACACGAACAGGAATTCCGGCCCATAGCCCTCGCAGCGATAGCCGCGCTGCGGGGCGGGCGGATACAGCACCGTCGAGTTGACCGATTGCCACGCCGCAATGCGCCGCTGCACGGTCTTCGACTGCACGAACAGCTTCGACACACGTCCCAGCAGATAGCGATCGGCGGCATGGATGAACCTCTTGCGCACGCGTTCCTTCATCCGCGCCTTCGCGCTCAACGTCGCGCTGAACCCGTCCCACAGATCGTAGTACTCGCGCATCGTGTGATTCAGCCAGCAGACGTGCCGTCGATGCCGCACGGCGAAACTCGGGTAGCGCAGGCTGATCACCTGGTCGATCGGACGCCCCTCGCTCGAGGTGAGGTCCGTCAGCCACGTGGCGAGGTAGGCGGAGGCCTGGTGGCCGAACCGGTTTTGCGGCGTCACGACGATGTGCGCGTTGTGCCCCGCTTCGCGCAGCGCGCGGGTCAACTCTCGCGCGATCACCATGTGTCCTCCTTCGGCCATCGGCGGGCTGGAGGTGACGACGGCAATGGTTTTTGCGGCGCGGCTGCTCACGGCCGCGCTTCCAGCATCGGCTTCACGCGGACGCCGAGATAGCGCGCGTCGGTCGAGTTGGCGTCGTAGAAGATCGGCGTGAAGCCGCTGCTGGTGGCGACCGATGCGTGCCACAGCATCCCGCCCTGGATCTCCTTCTCATAGCGCAGCCCCGCCGGCATCGCCATCGTCACCGTCTCGGTTTGCCCCGCATCGAGATGCAGCGACTGGCTGCGGCGGCCGATCGTGATGGTGACATCCGCCGGCACAGGGCCCGCGGCGACGGTGAACATCGCTCTGCGAATGGGGCGATCGGTCTTGATGACGATCTCCGCGCTCGAGTCGCCGCACACCCAGAAGCTCTTGTCCGCCTCGGGCCCGAAGGCATTGCCGTCGAGGAACGACACCAGGAAACCGGGATCGCCTTGCCCGAGATCGCCAAACCAGACACGGGCGCGGGCCGGATCCGTGAAGATCGGCAGGTCGTTCAGCAGGGTCAGTTCAACCGGCAGCATGCGCAGCGGACCTGTGTCTGCGTTGCCCGCGGGTTTGAAGGCGGCGGCGAACGGATTCATGACCAGCGGCGCGACAAACAGCGCGCCGACGAACCACGGCGCGAGCGCCAGCGTGATGGACTCGATCGGCGGGAGCAGGAACAGCATCACCCCGTAGCCCGAGAAGAAGTAGCGGTTGCCGACGCCGCCGCCGCTCCATGTGTACGGCGTCGCGATGATGAAGATCAAGCCCTGGGCGAGCGCGGCGCCGAGTACCAGCCATTGCCAGCCGGGCCGCCTCGGCGCCGCGGAGAAGGCCAGCAGCGCGAAGAAACCCGGGAAGAAGTAGCCCATCATGCCGGCATACCGGCCGAGGAAGAAGTACTCGACGTTGTGCGCCAGGTTCGACGTAAACGTGCGGGGATTGAAGATGACGTCGCCCATCACCCCTTCGCGTGATTTCGGCGCCCCCACTTGCGGGCGTGTCACGTCGTTCTGAAACGGAAACTCCGTGACGTAGGAAGTGCGGTCGCCCCCACCCTGGTAGTTCCACGCGCCGGTGATGGCCATGTTGACGGCGAAGAGGCCGCCGGCGACGAGAGCGAACGCGACTACCGGGATCAGAATGTTCCGCCTAAAGGCGGAAGCTACAGAGCGTGCGGAAGCTACAGAGCTAGGAAGAGCGGCGACTCCCTTCTTGATTCCTGTAGTTTCCGCCTTCAGGCGGAATAAGGGCCACAGAACCATCGGCGCGAAGAGGAGCGCGCTCGGCGGCTTGGAAAACGTGAGGAGGCCGAGCAGGACGGCCGCCGCCAGATCGCTGCGTTCCGTGAACAGCCACGCCGTTCCGGTCGGCGAGCGCTCCCGCGTCGCCACCTCCTTATACAGCCAGCAGAAATACGCCAGACAGGCCAGCGAGAGGTTGAAGACCTCCGGCATGATCTGCACGAAATACACCGGCACGACGCTCGCCATCACGAACGCCGCCGAGAGGATCGCCGATGGCCACGGGCCAGCGCGGGCGTGCAGAAATAAGTAGCCGCAGAACAGCACAGCCGCCAGCATCAGCGCGTTGAGCAGGAGAAATCCGTTCGTGCCGAACAGCACGATGAACGGGGACGCGAACAGCGGGTAGATGAACGACTTGCCCCAGAAATAGCGCCCCTGGTCGGGGTCCGGGCCGCCGCGGAGAGTGTGCCCCTTCTTCAGGAACACCCCCGAGGGACCAGCGGGAAATTCCTCCCAGACGCGGACGAGATCGGACTTGCGGTAGGCCAGGTCGCCGTCGCGGGCGAGGCTGTGCCCCATCATGTAGTACGTCGCCTCGTCGCTCTGCAGTCCGTAGCGGGCGCGGGGGAAGTCCACGGTCAGCGCCAGCGTGCCG
>JANPCT010000020.1:0-2035 GCA_031431095.1 Acidobacteriota bacterium
CGCCAGAACACGACGTGGACTCGACTCTCCAGCAACCGCATTGCACCCGGCTCAAAGCTGAAGATCCTTTCGGCCCGCGCGCGATAACCAGGGGACGCTCAACGCCACTGCGCGCTCTCGGACCTTCCGCCTGAAGGCGGAAACTACAGGAACTTCTGCTAAGGGCTCTGTAGTTTCCGTCTGTCGGCGGAATTCTCTCTCTCGAGAACCAGGACGACCACCAGCCACCAAGCACCTACCGGTATTGGAGCGCTTCGGCGACGTGGTCGAAGCTCACCTTGTCGGACCCCTCGAGATCGGCCACGGTGCGAGCGACGCGAAGAACCCGGTCGAAGGCGCGAGCCGTGAGAAAAAGCTTTTCTGCGGCGTCGCGCAGAAGCCGCGTGCTCCTGATGTCGAGTGCGCACACCTCACGCAGCGTCCGAGGACTCAGCCGCGCGTTCGGTGGCGCCGCCGCACCGGGGGCTCGGGCGTGCTGACGGGCCCGGGCGCGCTCGACGCGCGCGCGAATCGACGCCGTCTCCTCCCCACCGGTCCACGCCGTCAATTCCCCGGGCGGCAGCCCGCTCACCGTCACGGTCAGGTCCATGCGATCGCGGAGCGGCCCGGACAGACGCGCGGCATACCGGTCGATCTGCGTCGGCGTGCATCGGCACGCCCGTCTCGCGTCACCCAGAAATCCGCACGGACACGGGTTCATGGCGCCAATCAGTACGAAGCGTGCTGGAAAGACGGCGGTCCGCAGCGCGCGGGCGATCCGCACCACCCCGTCCTCGAGCGGTTGCCGCAGCACCTCGAGCGCGTGCCGGGTGAACTCGGGCATCTCGTCGAGGAACAGCACGCCGTGGTGCGCCAGGCTGATTTCTCCCGGCCGGGGGCTCGATCCCCCTCCCGCCAGCGCCACGTTGGAGACGGTATGGTGCGGTGCGCGAAACGGCCGCTCGCGCACCAGGCCGGACCCCGCGGACAGCAGGCCCGCGACCGAATGAATAGATGTCACTTCGAGCGCCTCGTCGAACGTCAGCGGCGGCAGAATGCCCGCGACCCGTTTCGCCATCATCGTCTTGCCGGACCCCGGCGGGCCGGCGAGTAGCACGTTGTGAGCGCCAGCCGCGGCGATCTCCAGCGCGCGCCGCGCGAGCGCCTGTCCGCGCACCTCGGCGAAATCGCCATGAGTCGCCTCCGCCGAGCCCGAGTCCGCGCCGCTGCTCAGGACGACAGGGTGTGGATCGTTGAGCGCGCGCACCGCCTCGGCAAGCGAACGCACGGGATAGAACTCCAACTGATCGACGACCGCCGCCTCGCGACTGTTGGCCTCGGGCAGGAGCAATCCCCGGAAATGGCGTCTTCGCGCCGCAGCCGCGATCGGCAGCACGCCGCGCGCCGCCTGGATCGCTCCGTCGAGCGACAGTTCCCCGAGTATCAGCACATCGTCTATGTCACGGCGCGTGACGATGCCGCAGGCGGCGAGGACGCCGAGGGCGATAGGGAGATCGAACGAGGCACCCGCCTTGCGCACATCCGCCGGCGCGAGATTGACGGTGACCCGATGCGGCGGAAACTCGAACCCCGAATTCCGAATCGCACTTCGAATTCGATCGCGACTTTCGCGGACGCTCGCGTCGGGCAGGCCCACCATCGTGAAACAGGGCAGGCCGAAGGACAGGTCGACTTCGATGTTGACCGCTGTTGCATCGATGCCGAACACCGCGGCGGAACGAACGCATGCGAGCATGCCGCAGCCGTTGCAATCCCCGACACCGATGACAGCTCAAGGATTTCGGAACGAAACGCAGCAGAGACACCTCCGCTGATCGAAAAGCGCGCAGGAACTGCGCTGTCGCGGTCGCGCCTGAGCGCAGAAAGCGCGGCGCGAGGAGGGCATGTCGCGGGCGCCGCCACGGCGCCCGCCTCGCCGTCAACGCTCAGGCGCAGCAGGAAGCCGCGCCGGCCCAGGCTGTCGTGGAGGCCGAAGGCCGTCTCAGAACCGCCCTGCGGCGGCAGTCAGCGTACGTTGAATTCAGGACTTCGAAGG
>JANPCT010000021.1:0-2703 GCA_031431095.1 Acidobacteriota bacterium
GACCTCTCGCGGGATCAAGGGCCGCGCGGCCGAGCTTGGGTTCGACCTGTGCGGCATCGCGCCGGCGGGCGACTTCAAGGAGCTCGCATTCTTTCCCCAATGGCTCGCGCGGGGATATGCGGGAGAGATGCACTACCTGCAGCGATCCGCCGACCGCCGCGCCGATGTGCGCGCCGTCATGCCGGCGGCGCGTTCGGTGATTGCGCTGGCCACCGTCTACAACACCGACCGGCCGTACTCGACAGAAATCGCCGCGACGGGGGCCGCGCTCGTCGCCCGCTACGCATGGGGCGACGACTACCACGAGGTGATTCAACGGCGGATGGACGCGCTCGTCGCCTGGATGCGGGCGGGCGCGGGACGTGAGTTCGAGGCGCGTGCCTACGTTGACACCGGACCGGTGCAGGAGCGCGTCTACGCGCAATACGCCGGTCTCGGGTGGATCGGCAAGAACACGTGCCTCATCAATCCGGAGATCGGCTCGTGGCTGTTTCTTTCGGAGATCATTTGCAGCCTGCCGCTGGAGCCCGACGCGCCCGCGCTCGATCAGTGCGGCACCTGCCGCCTGTGCCTGGACGCCTGTCCCACCGGCGCCATCGTCCAGCCTTATGTCGTCGACGCCACGAGGTGCCTCTCGTACCTCACGATCGAGACAAAGGGAGAAATTCCAATCGCGGACCGCGACGCCATCGGCCGCCACGCCTATGGCTGCGACATCTGCCAGGAAGTCTGTCCGTGGAATGCGCAGCCCGCGAACGCCGACGTGGCCAACAGTCCCTGGCTACCGCGAGCGGCGTTCGACGGCCGGACGATCGGCCAACTGTGGCGCACGCCCGACAGTGAGTTGCGAGCGGCGCTGAAGGAGAGCGCCATGTCGCGCGCCGGAGCCCGTCGCCTGCGCCGGAACATCGCGGTCTGTGCAGGCGCCACGGGTGACGCGGACGCATTGACGGCGCTGCGCGAGGTGCGCGAGCCGCTCTGCGAAGACCCGCTCGTCGCCGAGCACGTTCACTGGGCGCTCGAGAGCAACGGTGGTTGAGTGGCGTGGTGAGATGTGCGCACTTCGTGGCGGACCTGAGCAGGTCGCCGCTGAGTTGCGGAAGCGGGAGTAGTTGAATGGCGCAGGCGTTTCGGGCGGCGTTGCTGTTGTCGATGCCGCAGCTGCAGGATCCCAATTTCGCACGGACCGTGGTGCTGTTGTGCGATTACGGTCCGGAGGGCGCGTTCGGCCTCGTGCTGAATCGCCCGACCGACATGCCCGCCAGCGCGATGGTGCGTCTGGAGCCGCCGGTGCGGGACGGCAACGACTTGCCCCTCTGGATCGGCGGTCCCGTCGAACCGGAACGCGGATGGATCCTGCTCGCGACCCGGCCGCTGTCAGATTGCAAAATCATCCGCGACGGACTCTATCTTTCGACGTCGCAGGGCTTGCTGCGCGAGGTCCTCGAAGCCAGTCCTGCGCCGCGCGCGCGAATCATCGCCGGCTACGCGGGATGGGGACCCGGTCAGCTCGATCAGGAGCTGGCCCAGTCTTCATGGCTGATGACGACGGTGGACCTCGACCTCGTGTTCGATGTCGCGGCCGAGGCGATGTGGGAAACGGCGATCCGGCGAATGGGCGCCGATCCATCGATGCTCACGACGAGCCACGGCGTCCATTGATCCGGCTGGCCTGATTGCGGAGCGGGGCTACTTCGCCAGGATCTGGGCGAAGAAGTCGAGCGCCCGCGGATCCTTCGTCTGACCGAGCCAGAACATTGCCTGCTTACGGACGACGGGGTTCTGGTTGGTCTTCGCCACCTGGATCAGCAGCGGAATCCCTTCGTCCTTCGGCAGCTGACTGAGGGCGAAGACGGCGCGTTTCTTGACGTCCGTGTCGGGGTCGTTCTCGATCACCGACGTGATCTCCGTCGCCACGCGCTTGCCGGCCTTCTGCGCGAGCCAGAAGATCGCTTCGCCGCGCACTTTCGGACTAGCGTCCTGCCGCGCAAACCGGACCAGCTCGGCGACCGACTGGTCGTCGCTGCTCTGCGACAATCCGAACATGGCGCTCTTCCTGACGTCCTCGCTTGGATCGTCACGCGCGATGTTCCTGACCGCATCGAAGCCGCGCCGCCCGCGCGCGTGGCCCATCCAGAACGTCACCTTCTTGCGGACGAACTCGGGATTGTCGGCGGGCGCGGCAAACCGCTCGAGTGCGGCATCGGCGCTGTCGTCCCTGTGCATCGCGATGGCGCTGATCGCGGCGTCGGTGACTTTGTCGGATTTCACGTCCGTCCTGGCCACGAACGTGCCAAGCAGCTTGACCGACTCCGCGGCGTTGACGCCGTCCAGCCATTGAATGGTCCGTCCCCCCGCATCCAGCTCGCAGTCCGGCGAGAAGATGCGGATACGCTGCACCGTCTTCTCCTCGACGCGATAGAGCACGGCCATCGTCTCCGGGCCTTCGAGCCTGATCGGTCCCTGATTGACCGCCGGCTGGCCTTGCGAGGTTCGCACACTGCCATCGCCCGGTTCGAGGCCACACGTCGCCAGCCGCCAGCACATCCGGCGCTCACCATTCCCGGCGGCGGGAACGCTGTAGCCGATCCACATCGGTTCGGTTTGCGCGGCGACCAGGCGACGGAATGTCGCATCGAGGCCTGCGCCGGCCGCCTGGGAAACCAGGCGGCCGGTGAGGACACGAGGCGGCGCGGCTGCAAC
>JANPCT010000022.1:0-2886 GCA_031431095.1 Acidobacteriota bacterium
ATATATATATATATGATCTGGCAGGACCTGCTCGGGATCGGCGGCATCGGCATTCACGACAACTTCTTCGAGCTCGGCGGCGATTCCGTCACGAGCATCCAGGTCGTCTCGCGCGCGGCCGCGCGCGGGGTGCGCATCACGACGCGGCAATCCTTCGAGCTGCCCACCGTCGCGGAGCTCGCCGCCGCCGCTGCGGTGAGCGACGGGCTGCGCGAGGCGCCGCAGCCCGTCACCGCCGGGCCCGTACCGCTGACGCCGATCCAGGGCTGGTTCTTCGAACAGCACCTCGCCGATCCGCATCACTTCAACCAGGCGGTGCTGCTCGAAGTGGATCGAGCGATGGATCTCTCCACGTTCGAGCGGGCGGTCCGCGCCGTGACGGCGCGGCATGACGCCTTCAGGCTGCGCTATCGCCTGGAGGCGGGCACGTGGCGGCAGTCCACCGGCCGGGCGGCCAGCGTGGACATCTCGCGCCTGGACCTGTCCGACGTGTCCCCCGCGGAGCATGACGACGCAATCGAGCGGATTGCGGCGGCGCGGCAATCGTCTCTCGATCTGACCGCCGGTCCGCTCGTCACGCTGACGTGGATCGACCTGGGCCCGCCGCGCCCGGCACGGCTGCTGATCATCGCGCACCACCTCGTCATCGACGCCATTTCGTGGCGCGTGCTGCTCGACGAGCTGTACGTCGCGCTCGATCAGGCGGCGACCAGCACCCTGATTGCGCTGCCGCCGGTGACCACACAGTTCCAGACCTGGGCGCGTGCGTTGTCCGAGCGCTCCAGCGCCACGGACCTCAGGGCGGAAGCCGGCTACTGGACCTCACAGCCCTGGCATCGCGCCGCGCCTCTCCCGCTGGACGGGTCGCTGCAGGCGAACACGGTCGCGTCGTCTTTCCGGGTGTCGGGTGCGCTCAGCGCGCACGAGACCAGTGCGCTGATGCAGGACGCGGCGGTCAGTCACAGCGCGCAGCCGCAGGAGCTGCTCTTGACGGCGCTGTACCAGACGTTCTCCGACTGGACCGGTGGCGGCCCTCTGCTGGTCGATCTCGAAGGTCATGGACGCGAGGGCATCGTCGACGGCGTCGACCTGTCGCGGACAGTTGGCTGGTTCACCACCATCTATCCGGTGTTGTTGGACAGTCCTTATGGCGCGCCGCTCGACCATGCCGTGACGACGGTGAAGCGGCAGTTGCGCGCGGTTCCGAATGGGGGCATCGGGTTCGGGATGCTCCGCTACCTGACGCCGGACGCGGCCGTCAGGACGGACATGGCCGCGATTCCCAGCGCGCAGATCAGCTTCCTCTACATGGGGCGCGGCGATCAGGCCGCTCCGGCCGGCTCCTGGATGCGCCCGGCGACGGAGGCGATCGGGCAAGTGCGCAGCCTCCGTGGGCGCCGCCGGCACGCCATCGACGTCAACGCCACGGTCATCGATGGCCAGTTGCAGGTGACGTGGACCTTCAGCGAAGCGCTGCACCGGCGCGCCCGAATCGAGGCGCTCTCGACGCGGTTCCTCGAGCTCCTGCGCGCGATCCTCTCGACCGAACCCGGCCGGTTCGCCCTCGCCGCCGAAGACTTTCCCGCGGCGCGGCTCGACCAGGACGAGCTCGACCGGCTGCTGTCGACGATCAAGATCAGCGGAACGAATAAATGACGAGACAGGACATCGAGGACCTTTACGAGCTCTCGCCGCTGCAGCAGGGCATGTTGTTCCACGCTCTGGCGGCGCCGGATTCCGGCGTCTACCTGATCCGCATGGTGTGCACGCTGCAGGGTCGGCTGGATGAGGCGCAGTTCGAGGCGGCATGGCAGCACGTGACAGAGCGCACGCCGATCCTCCGGACCTCGTTCCACTGGGAGACGATCGTGAAGCCCGTGCAGGTGGTGCATCGTCGGCTGCCGCTGCCGTTCGAGCGGCACGACTGGCGCGACGTTCCTGCCGCTCGGCGCGAGGCGCAACTGACGGCGCACCTCGATGTCGATGCCGCCAGGGGGTCGCGTCTCGACGAGGCTCCGCTCAGCCGCGTGGCCCTGATGCGCCTCGCCGACGACCTGTGGCAGTTCGTCTGGTCGTTTCCGCACATCCTGCTCGAAGGCTGGTCCGCCTCGATCGTCGTCGCCGACGTGTTTGCCGCCTACCGCGCACTGCGCGGCGGGGCCGTGATGCCGACGGTCAGCCGGCCGCGTTATCGCGACTACGTCGCGTGGCAGCAGAAGCAGGACGCGGGCAAGGCGGAGGCCTACTGGCGCCATACCCTGGCCGGCTTCTCCGCGCCGACGCCGCTGGTGATTGACCGGCCGGCCCTTACCGAGGCGCCGCGATACGAGCGCATCCGCACGAAGCTCGATCCCGCCGCAAGCGCCGCACTGCAGACGCTCGCGCGCGACCAGCGGCTGACGCTGAACACCGTCTTCCAGGGCGCGTGGGCGGTCCTGTTGAGCCGCTACAGCGGCGAGCGCGACGTCGTCTTCGGTTCGGTCGTGTCCGGACGCGAAGTGCCCTTCCCCGGTATCGAGTCGCTGGTCGGGCTGTGTGTGAACACGCTCCCGGCGCGCGTCGCGGTGCCGGCGGCGGGCGCAGTCGCGCCCTGGCTGCTGCGGCTGCAGCGTGCGCAGGCCGAAATGCGGGAGTTCGAGTACACGTCGCTGCTCGATATCCAGCGCTGGAGCGACGTGCCGCGCGGCACGCCCCACTTCCAGACGATCTTCGTGTTCGAGAACTGGCTGGCCGCCGGCGCCGCGGCGCCCGCGGACGGCGAGCTTCGTGTCGTTGGCGTGGAATCGCACGAGGGCGGCAGCGGCTATCCGCTGGTCGTCGAGGTGGCACCGGGGCGCGAGATGTCGGTGGCGCTGGCCTACGACGCGACCCGCATCGACGGCTCGG
>JANPCT010000023.1:0-3411 GCA_031431095.1 Acidobacteriota bacterium
CAAGCCCGCCTACGACACCACCGTGACGGCCGACGAGAAGGGCAACGCGCAGGAGCACGCGGAGTTCGACAAGGACGAACTCTACGACGAGGCCTCGCGCATCGTCGTATCGAGCGGCCAGGCGTCGATCTCCTACCTGCAGCGCCGGCTGAGGATTGGCTTCAGCCGCGCGGCACGGCTGGTCGACATGATGGAGATGGACGGGCTCGTGTCGGCCGCAGCCGGAGGCAAGCCGCGCGAGGTTCTCGTCAAGAAGGAATACTTCGAGGAAGTCGATGCGCAGCTTCGATAGGCGGTCCCATATGCCATACCGATTGATCGCCGCGCTCGCGACGTCGCTGTGCCTGCTGGCCTCTGCCACGCCGGCCATCGCCGCGCGCCGGCCGGAGGCGGCCCGTGACATGTACAACCGGGCGATGAGTCTCGAGCGCACCGTGCGCGACGAAGCCAGCCGCCCGACGCTGGTCCAGATGCGGCGCGTCGTCGCCTCTTATGAGGCGGTGGTGCGCAAGCATCCGGCGAGCGGCTACTGCGACAACGCGCTCTGGCAGGCCGGCAACGTCGCGGCGCTGGCCTACGAGCGCTTCGGCGAACCCGCCGACCGGCAGACTGCGACTCGCCTGTTCGCGGTGCTGGCCAAGGCGTATCCGGCAAGCAAGCTGATCGCGGTGGCAAACGAGGCGTTGAAGCGGCTGGATACTGCACCCGCGCCTGCCGCAACCAGATCGGTGGCGCTTCCCGCCGCGCCCGCGGCAGCGCCGGTCGTAACGCTCCCCACGCCTGCTACCGCCGGTGCGAGCACCGGGCCCATCACCTTGCGCGAGGTCAAACGGTCGGTTCTCCCCGACGGCATCCGGCTGACGGTCGATCTCGACGCGGAAGTGAGCTACCACCAGGAAGAGATCGCCGGACCGCGCCGGGTGTTCTTCGATCTCAAGGGGGTCAGGGCGGCGCCGGGCCTGCAGGACGTCTCCCTCAAGTACGACGATGAACTGGTGAAGGAAGTGCGCCTCGGACGTCATCCGCAAAACACGACCAGGCTCGTCGTCGATCTCGAGGGCGTGTCGAGCTATTCCGTCTACCCGCTCTACGGACCGTATCGCCTGGTCATGGACTTCCGCCGCGCCTTGACCGGCGCGCCATCAAGCGGAACGAAGGCCGTGGCGCCGCCGATCGTCGTCCCGCCCCCCGCAGTCAGCGAAGCGCGCACCACCAACTCGCTCGGGACGCTTCCACAGGTGAAGCAGGTCGTGCCCGAGGTCAAGTCCACGCCGCCCCCGCCCCTGCTGCCTTCGGAGCCTGCGGGTCCCAAATCGCTGCCGCCGGCGGCGGCGGCCGCCAATTCGAACGGCAAGTTTTCCCTGTCGCGGCAACTCGGTCTCAGCGTGTCGCGGGTGGTGATAGATGCCGGGCACGGCGGACACGACCCAGGCGCTCACGGCGATGGCATCAACGAAGCGGAGCTGACACTCGATGTCGCGCTGCGCGTGCAGAAGCTGCTGTTGAAGCAGCCGGGCGTGGACGTGGTGATGACGCGGGATACCGATGTCTTCATCCCGCTCGAGGAACGCACGGCGATCGCCAACCGCGCCGGCGCCGACCTGTTCCTGTCCATTCATGCCAACGCCAGCCGCAACACACTGGCGCGGGGCGTCGAAACCTACTTCCTGAACTTCGCGATGAACCCCGAGGCCGAAGCGGTGGCGGCGCGCGAGAACGCGACCTCCGGCCGCGCCATGCACAGTCTTCCCGACATCGTCCGCGCCATCGCTCTGAACAACAAGGCGAACGAGTCGCGTGAGCTCGCCGAAACGGTGCAGCGTTCGCTGGCCCGGAAGCTGGCGGCGAAGAACCGCACGCTCAAGGATCTCGGGGTCAAGCAGGCGCCGTTCGTCGTGCTGATCGGCGCGGTGATGCCAAGCGTCCTCGCCGAGATCTCGTTCGTCACCAACAAGCAGGACGGTGCCCTGCTCAAGACGCAGGCCTATCGTCAACAGATCGCGCAGGCGCTGGTCGACGCCATCGTCGACTACCAGCAGAGTCTCAAGCGCATGAACGCGGCGGCGGGAAAGAAAGCAACGGATCAGTAGCAGGGCCGCGCCCGTGGGGATGCCTGTTCGAGGCGCCGGGCGCGTTGTCTCAGGACGTGGGGGTCACGCGGAAGGCTTCGGCGTCGTTCCTCGCATCGAGTCCGTCACGCGCGCGCAGCCGCTTGAGACCGATCAAGCCGAATCCCAGCACTAAACCCAGCAACAGCGCGGCGAGCAGTAGCACGCCGACGAGGCCGATCGACCCGAAGACCACATCCGAAATCGTCGTGCTGTGGACTGGCTGCTCGACAACCCTGACGATCATCGGCGCGTTGGGTTGGGGCTGTTGCACGGATCGATTGTAACCGGCCGCGACGCACGATTGGTCCGATCCACGCTGGCGCGCGGACGCGCAGCTCAGTCCGCCAAACGCGGCGTGTTCACCACCGCTCGTAGCTGAACGGCAGCTCGGCGAGGGTCCGCACCGCCACGCCGATTGGACCTTTGGGCTGGTACGGCTTGCCTTCGTCGGCCCATGCCGTTCCGGCGATATCGAGGTGTACCCACGGCAGGTCGTTCGTGAACTCCTTGAGGAAGATCGCCGCCGTGCAGGCGCCCCCTGCCCGCCCGCCGGAGTTGATCATGTCGGCGATCTCGCTGCGAATCTGATCGAAGTACTCGTCGTACAGCGGCAGCGGCCAGCAGCGGTCCCCCGCCGCATTGGCGACGGCGCCGACAAGGTCGCGCCACGCGTCCGGCTTCCCGAAGAGGCCCGATGCGTGCTTGCCGAGTCCCACCACGCAGGCGCCGGTGAGCGTCGCGACATCGACGAGGTGAGTGGCGCCGAGCTGTTGTGCGTACCAGAGGCCGTCGCCGAGGATCAGGCGCCCCTCCGCATCGGTATTGATCACTTCGACGGTCTTTCCGCCGGCGCCCGTCAGCACGTCCCCAGGCTTCATCGCCTTTCCGCCGGGCATATTTTCGCTGGTCGGGACGATGCCGACGACGCGGATGGGCGCGCCGAGGAGCGCGATGGCTCGCATGGCGCCGATCACGGCGGCTCCACCCGCCATGTCGTCCTTCATCCGCTCCATGCCTTCCGCCGGTTTGATCGAGATGCCGCCGGTGTCGAACGTGATGCCTTTGCCGACGAGGCCGAGCACCGGCGACTTCGGCGCGCCTGGCGGATCGTGCCGCATGACGATGACGCGCGGCGGCTCGGCGCTGCCGCGGGCGACACCCAGCAGTAGTCCCATCCCGAGCTTCTCGATCTGCGCTTCGTCGAGCACGTCGACGGCGAGACCGGCGTCTTTCGCGATCTTCGTGGCGCGTTCGGAAAAGACCCGCGGGGTGAGAATGTTCGACGGCTCGTTGGCGAAGC
>JANPCT010000024.1:0-6256 GCA_031431095.1 Acidobacteriota bacterium
TGCGCGATTTCGGCGCGGACTCACCCGCTGTGTTCCTCAGCCGGAACGCGTCGCCGCTGCGCTCGAGGCATCCTGTGACGGTCACCGGCGGCGCCTTGGTGCTCGCCGCGGCGTTGCCAGGCGCCGACGCGGCTCCGGCCGCCGACGCGAACGCCGCGGGGCGCGCATCCTTCTGCATGACGGCACCGGCGGAGAATCCGGGTACCGACGCCAACTCCGCGCTGGCTCGTATCGTGGAGTCCTGCTTCGGCCGCGACTGCTGGCGCGCGGCAACGAGAATGCCTCCCGCCATCACGACGATGACGACCATTGTCGTTGCCTTCGGGCCGATCGCACTGGTCAGACCGGCCGGGCGCTTGGCGCGGGCAGACGACTTGACGCGCGTCGATTTCTTCGCGGGCATCGGTGTGCTCCTTTGTGAGCCGTTCGGGCTCGGCGTCTGGACGGAGCAAGGGAGGTGCCTCGCCGCGTCGCCGCGGTAAGTGCCTGGGGTCGTGATGTTTGGAGGGCGGCGCGAAGCTTGGAGGGCGTGGCGCGGACCCTCGAAACCGTGATCGCTCCCTCGAACGTGACGGCCTATTCGTAGTGGAGGGCCACCAGCGGATCGACCCGCGACTCGCGCCGGGCCGGCAGGTATCCGTCAAGTGCGGACACTGCGGCATCACGCCGGCGGCAAGCACGATCGAGACGACGTCTCGACGGCAAAGCGCCGCCATCTTCAGGCGCGCCGCGCAGCTGTGTAAATTCGACGTCGGCAAATGCGACAGATCGCGCGGGCCGTCGGCGCGGCGATGCTGTTTCGCGCCCGTTTTTGCGGCCGGGCTAAAGGTCGGCTTCTTGCTCGCAAGCACCGGTTGCCCCTGAACGGTGCCGGCATGACTCTGCTAACCCGCAGTCGCACACGCGGCGGTCGGATCCGGGCTTACGGGCTGACGGTTCCCACCGTGGCGTTCGGGCTTTGGTTAGCCCTGTTGCTGGCCGGCAGCGACGCCCATCTGTTGAGCGTGGCGCCGCTGACGCTCGCGATTGCGCTGAGCGCGTGGCACGGCGGGCTGGGTCCGGGGCTGTTCGCCACCGGACAGGCTGCCGTGGCGATCGACTTCTTCTTCCTCGAACCTGGATCGTTGTTCCGTACCTCGAGCCCGGCGCAGGCAGTCGCCCAGGTGGGGTTCATCGGCGGGTGGGTCATCTTCTGCATGCTGGCGGAGATCGTCAGCCGGCGAGCCGAGAACGATCGGCAGGCCCGGACCGAGGCGGATGCCGCTGCCGCGCGCGCGGATCGACTGACGCAGCTCGCCTCGGCGCTGGCGCACGCGCGCACGGTGCGGGCGGCGATCGAGGCCACCGTCCAGGAATCGCTGCATGCCCTGCGCGCTGATGCCGGTGCGCTGATCCTGATCAGCCGTGACGGCACCGGCGGGGAAGTCGCGCGCGCGGTCGGCTACGGGGCCGCCGTCCTGCCCGAGCGGGTGGACTTGTCGCGCAAGGCGCCGATCTCGGATGCCGCCGGGCGCGGCGTCCCTCTCCTGCTCGAATCGCGCGCGGCCCGCGCGATCGAATATCCGCAGGAACCATCGCAGGGTCCCTTCCAGGCCGCCGCGTTCGTGCCGCTGCTGATCGGCAGCCGTGTCGTCGCCGTACTGCAACTCGAGTTCGAAGCGCTACGCCAGTTCACGGCAGAAGACCGTGATCTGCTCGAGGCCATCGCGCAAGGCGGCGCGCGCGCACTCGACCGCACATGGCAGCTTGAGTTCGCCGAGCGCGGCCGCTCCGAGGCGGAGCACCTGCGCGTGGAGGCCGACCGCGAGCTTGCCGAGCGCAAGTCTGCCGAACACGCGCTGCGCGGCAGCGAGACGAGGTACCGAGCGCTCGCCGCCCGCACCAGCCGGCGGCACGCGCTGAGCGCCGCGCTGTCCGAGGCAGTGACGATGGAGGCGGTCGCCCGCGCGGTCATCATGAACGGACGTGTTGTCGTCGGCGCGACCGCGGGCGAAGTGCTCCTGCTCGCCGAAGACGGCAGTCAATTCGACACCCTCCACAGCGAAGCTGAGGGCGCGCCCGACCGGGGGCAGCCGCGTATCCCGGTCGAGGATGGATTGTGCGCGACCGCCGGGGTCAAGAGCGGACGGGCCGTGTTCATTCATTCGCTCGAAGACTGGCAGCAGCGGTTCTGGCGCGCGGCGTCGGTGGCGGCCGACGGCGGCTACGAGTCCTCGGCCACGCTGCCGCTGCTGGTGGAAGGCGCGCCGATCGGCGTACTCACGTTCCACTTCACGGTGCCGGTGAACTTTGACGAGGAATACCAGACGCTGCTGTTGTCGGTGGCGCACCACTGCGCGCAGGCGCTCGACCGCGCGCGGCTGTATGAATCGACCCAGCGCGCCCGCGCCGACGCGGAACGCGCGAATCGCACGAAGGACGAGTTCGTCTCCGTCGTCTCGCACGAGCTGCGGACGCCGCTGAACGCCATTCTCGGCTGGACCACGATGCTGCAGCGCGGCGTGCTGACGCCGGAGAAGGCCGACCGCGCCCTGCGCTCCATCTCCGACAACGCGAGCCGCCAGGCGCGGCTGATCGAGGAGCTGCTGGATTTCTCCCGCGTCACGTCCGGGCGGGCAGCGCTGCAGATGGAACGCGTCGACGTGCGCGACCTGATGCGGGGGGTCGTCGAGTCGATGATCCCGACCGCCGTGGCGCGCGCGGTGGAGCTGCAGCTTTCGCCGGTGCCCCCGGTCGATGTGCTCGGCGATCTGCGGCGACTCGAGCAGGTCTTTTTCAACCTCGTCGACAACGCCTTGAAGTTCACCCCAGAAGGAGGACGAATCGCGCTCGACGTCTGCCTTCTCGATGGCGAGGTCGCCATCCAGGTGCAGGACAACGGCGCCGGCATGGACCCCGCGTTCCTGCCCCACGTGTTCGACCGGTTCCGCCAGGCGGACAGCGCCACGAGCAGGACCCACGGCGGCCTCGGGCTCGGCCTGTCGATCGCCCGTCAACTTGTCGAAGCGCATGGCGGCAGCATCATCGCGGCGAGCGAAGGCAAGGGGCACGGGGCCGCGTTCACGGTGCGATTGCCGGTGTGCGTGCGAGTCGCGGAGGATGCGGGCGACGCGATCGCGCCACGGCTTCCGCCGGCCGCCGCCGCGATCCCCCCGCCACAGCTCATCGGCCTGCGCGTGCTCGTGGTGGACGACGAGCCTGACGCGCGCGACATCATGGCCACGGCACTCGAAGCGTCGGGCGCACGCGTCGAGGTCGCCGCCAGCGCCCATGACGCGTTCGAGATCCTCGAGCGCACGCCGATCGACGTGCTGCTCTCGGACATCGCCATGCCAGGAGAAGACGGCTTTGCGCTGATCCGCAAAGTCCGCGCGTCAGCGACCGGCAAAATCGCACGCATGCCGGCCGCGGCCGTGACCGCCTTCACGAGCCCGGAGGACCGCGCCCGCGCCCTGACCGCCGGATTCCACGTCCACCTCGCCAAGCCGTTCGAGCCCATGGAGCTCGTCCGCACGGTTGACCGCCTGGCGCACAATACGGTTCACTGACGCTCGTCGATCGCTTGCTGGCTTCCGCCAGACGCTCTGCCGCTCTCGAACGCGTAGGCCGAAAACTTGTCGGCGAAGCCAGGGGCCACGTCCGATTCGGTCGCCGGCGCAGCTTCCCGGCTGATTGCGGCGAACCTTGCTTTTGCGCTGCTGTCAGGTCCCGCAACTCGCGCCGCCGCGGCGGGCGCCTGGAGCCGCCGCCTCCGCAGCGGGCGCCGGCTTCGGCCACACGTTGTCGCCCGGATCCCGGTCGGGAAAGCGGCAGCCCGGGTCGAGCGTGATCGTCGTGATGGCGCGACCTCCGAAGTCGAGGTTGGCGACGAAGGTGCGACTGCCGGCGAACCACACATCGGCTGGCCAGGTCACGATGGCGGTGGTGTCGTCCACCATCTTCGCGTTCGTCATCGGCTTGATGGCGGGTCCTGATCCCGCGAACTTCACCTTGAGGACGACAGGAGAGGGCATCTGTCCGTCCTGCCGTACTGTGACGGCGGTCTTTCCGCCGGACGTGGCCACGTCCGCGATCGAACCGTCCACCGATTCAGTCGTCCACAGCCAGTAGTACCAGAACCATTGCAGGTCGCGTCCGAGGGTCTTGTCCATGAAGAAGATGTAGTCCCAGGGCGCCGGGTGCTTGAAACTCCACACCCTCGCGTACTCGCTCATCGCCCGCTGCACTTCGGCGTCACCGACGATGCCGCCGAGCATCGACAGCATGAGGGGCGTCTTCGAGTAGGTCTGGAAGCTGTACATGCTGCCGGCATTGTTCGCCGCCCACATCATCGGCGCCTCGTTCTCGTCGCCGCTGGTGCGCCCGTAGCTCTGGCCGAGGCCGTCGAGTCTCGGCGCGTTCTTCGCGGCGTCCGCGTCCGACAGCACGTTCATGTACTGGTTGAAGCCTTCGTCCATCCACCCGTACCACGTCTCGTTGTTGCCCACCACCATCGGCCACCACTGATGGCCGGTCTCGTGATCGGCCGCGCCCTGATTCGAGTTGATCACCATTGGATACTCCATGCCGGCGCTGGGGCCGTCCTGGAGCGTGAGCTGCGGGAACGGATAGGGCGCCCACAGCTTCGAGTAGAACTCGAGCGCGTGGCGGGCGATCGAGCCGGCATTGGTGTAAAGGTTCGCATGCGTCGGCACGTAAACCATGTGCACGGGGATTGGGCCTTTGCCCGGGATGGTCGCGCGGGTGGCGCGCCACACGTAATTGTTTGCCGTCGCCCACGCGAAGTCGTTGACCATGTCGGCCTTCATGTGCCAGACGAGGCGATCGCCCGGTGCGGTTGCCTGACCCGGACCGACTTCGTCGTCGCCGACGATGGTGATTACGTTGTCGGACTCGAGAACATGCGACAGGCGCTCACGGGCTCTGGCCGTGAGTACCTCCTGCGGGTTCTGCAGCACTCCCGTACCGCTGACGATCCAGCCGCCCGGTACATCGAGTTTCACGTCGAAGCTCCCGAAGTTGTTGTAGAACTCGGCCGGCCCCAAGTAGACGCTGGTGTCCCAGCCCCTGAGGTCGTCGTACTTCGCGATCCGCGGGAACCACTGTGTCGGCTGGAACAGCGTGTCGTCGATGCGTTGCGTCATACGGTGGCCGCGGCCGGTCGGTCCACCCGGCAGTCTGGTGTGCCATGCAATCTCGAGCGAGGCGGTGGCCCTTGCCTTGATGGGCGCCGCGAGCGTGATTCTGGCGACCGTCTGATCGAGCCCCGAGACCGCCAGCCGCCGCGCCGCGCCGCCGCTGCCGCGTCCGCCGCCTCGTCCGCCACCACCGGCCGCCGGAGCCACGGGCATGAGTTCGACGATGTCGCCGTTGACGACGAGCCGGGTCAGGATCATTCCGTCGGTGTTCTCCGCCGGGATGGACGCGCCGCGGGGCACGAGGCCACGGAAGATGTTGTGATCGAGGCGCAGCAGGATTTCGGGGAGATCGTCGGGGCTGTTGTTGTGAAGCGAGATGGTTTCGGTGCCGCTGATGGTCTGGGTGGCTGGATCGAGCCGCGCGCTGATGGTGTAGTCGGTCTGCAACTGCCAGTAGTTCGGACCCGGCCGACCGCTGCTGTCGCGGGTGCCGGCCTCGAACGCCTTGCGGATCGAGTTGGTCATCGGCACGTCCCGCCGGATGGCGCGAACCGTCGAGTTGAAGGGAAGGGGCCGTTGCGCCTGCAGAGTGACGGGAGCGAGGATGAGGAAGATGAGCGCCAGCCTGCGAATCATGAACGAACTTTATCATCCGGCAGGTTTGCGCACCGAGGGTAAGATCCCCCGGTGCCACGTCACCTCTCGATGTTGCGTTCCTACACCGCGGCCGATGCCTTCACGATCGGCAACGCGGCCTGTGGGACGATCGCGATCTTCCTTTGTCTCGACTACCTCGCCGACGACAACCGCAGGTTTCTCTGGGCAGCGTTTCTGCTGTTGCCGCTGGCGCTGGTCTTCGACGTGCTCGACGGGTATGTCGCCCGTCTCGACAGCACCCTCCCGTCGTTTCTCGGCGGCGTCCTCGACTCCCTCGCGGACGTGTTTTCGTTTGGCGTCGCCCCGGCGGTGCTGGGCTTCACCCTCGGTCTGCGCGGCGGATGGGACATGGTGGTCCTGGCGTTCTTCGTCGTCTGCGGCGTCAGCCGCCTGGCGCGCTTCAACGTCACGGCGGCCGCACTCTCGGACAGCACCACCGGGAAGGTGAAGTACTTCGAAGG
>JANPCT010000025.1:0-2432 GCA_031431095.1 Acidobacteriota bacterium
TGAAGGCGGAAACTACACGGAAAGGTCCTGTAGCTTCCGCCTTCAGGCGGAATGGAGCGGCAGGGGTCCTGGTGTCGCGCGGCTACGGCGAGCTCCCGGAAATGCTGCCGGTCCGCGACGGCGGCACGGACACCGTGGAAATCAAGCAGGGGGAGCGAATCGAGCTGCGGCTTCCGCGCGGCTTCGACTCGGCGTATCAACTCGACGCGGTTGGTCACCGCCGCGCGCTGCCAACGGGCGCGACGTGGGACGAGGCGGGCGGCATCTTCTATTGGCAGCCCGCGCCGGCCTTCCTCGGCCGCTACCGGCTGGTGTTCAGCGACGGTTCGCAGCGAATCAGCGTTGGCGTGGTCGTCAGGCCCTAATTCACGCGGCGCGAGACGTCCAGGCTCAGCGATCCGCAGGCGGCGCTGCGGGAGAACTGACCCCGCTGGCGTGACGCCGGACCATCAGGTACGATAGCAGCGTGGAACCTCAATCGGTCGCGGCCGAGCTCCGTCGCCTGGTTGATGACTATCGAGCCACGTGCCTCTGGTTCATGAAAGAGGATTACTACCCCGTGACGGCATCGGAGCGCGAGCGCGTCCTCGCGCTGATCGCGCAGCACGGCGATCAACCCGCCTTTCGACGCGTGGCCGCACTGCGGACATGGCTCTCACAGCACTCCAGCGAGACGTCTGCCGTCTCCTAGCCGCCGACCGCCGCCGCCTGGGCGAAAGCTACATTGCCGGCGGCGTGGCGCTTGGCGTCGCGCTGCGCACCAGCCGCCTGTCGCGTGATCTGGATGTCTTTCATGACACCGAAGCGGCCGTCGCACGGTCCTGGGATCGGGACCGCACGACCCTCGAAAAGTCGGGGTACCTCGTCAGCACGCTTCGCGAGCGCCCCGGGTACGTGGAAGCCATCGTCGCCCGTGCCGGGCACCAGCTGGTCGTGGAGTGGGCCAGGGATAGCGCGTTCCGGTTCTTCCCTCTCGTCGAAGACGCCGAGCTTGGGCTCGTGCTTCATCCCTTTGACCTCGCCACGAACAAGGTGCTCGCCCTTGTCGGACGGCTCGAACCGCGCGACTGGATCGACGTGATCGCCTGTCACGAGCGCCTGCAGCCGCTTGGCTATCTCGCCTGGGCCGCGTGCGGAAAGGATCCGGGATTCACGCCGTCCGGCATTCTCGAGCAGGCGCGCCGGTCATCGAGATACTCGGACGCAGAGATTTCGTCGCTGTCCTTCGAAGGACCCGCGCCTGACGCGGCCGACCTGGCTCGACGATGGCAGGGCGCGCTGGAAGGAGCAGAGCGAATCATCGCCACGCTGCCGGCCGAGCACCTGGGCGCGGCAGTGTTCACATCCAGCGGCGAGCTTTTCGCGGGCAGCGTGTCCGGACCAGAGCAGACGCTCAGCGGCGGCGGCCTCGAATTCCACCAAGGTCGCATCGGAGGAGTCTGGCCCCGACTGAAAGACAGCCGTCCGGCGGACGGCTAAGGCGCCACTGCCTTCAATCGGGCGCGAAAGCGCCCGCCAGCTACCTTGAGGACAGGTCCAGCAGCGTGATGTCCTTGTACCACGCCTCGCTGGGCGGGCCGCCGTGGATCTGAACGGCGATGACGCCGGTCGTTTCGATATTCGGGTCCTCTTCGACGTAATCGACCGTCTGAACGCCATTGACCCAGATCTGAATCCGCCGCCCCTCGGCCCGGATCGCGTAATCGTTCCAGTCATCGACCCTGATGACGCTTTTCATCTTTTCCTGGTCGGGACCCTTCAGGACTTTGTTCCGCCGTGATTCGTCGTACAGAGCGCCCCACCAGCCGGTGCCCATGTCCGCCTGATATCCCGACACCTCGTGATGATTCGGGATGCGCCTGGTGCGGAACTGGATGCCGGCGTTTGCACCGTCCCCTCCGAGCAGCTTCACCTTCAGCCGCAGCTCGAAGTCACCATACGTCTTCGTGGTGCAGAGGAATTCGTTTCGCGCAACCTTGCGCTCCAGCGAACCACCGACGATGGCGCCATCCTGGATGCGGAAGATCGCGAGATCCCCCTCCCATCCTGCGAAGGTCTTCCCGTCAAAAACCTCGACGCGCTTTGGCGGCGTCTGGTTCCGCCCGGGCGTCTGGCCAGCCCCGGCCCACTTCACCGCGTTGGCCAGCAGCGTCTTGAACGCCTGATGGTCGTGGACCCTCTCGTCGTGGCCGAGCGCGATCCCGACGATGCGCGCGGTGGTGTGGCTGGTAATCCAGACGGCGGGGTGCGCCTGCTTGAACCGCACGCTCGGCGAGGTCTCCGCCAGCACCTCGATTGACGCCGTGCCGGGCGGAGTCTTGTCCGCTTCCGCATTCACGTAATAGAGCTCGTCCTCGACCTCGAACGACGCCGGCACGCCCTTCATCACCGGATGATCCGGCTTCACGGCATTGACCGAGAACCTGGCGATG
>JANPCT010000026.1:0-6586 GCA_031431095.1 Acidobacteriota bacterium
TGCTGGTCAACGCCCGCGATGCCACCGGCGCGCCGGTGCCGGGCGTGCTGGTCACGCTGGCCAGCCCGGACACGGCGGTGGAGCGGAGCGGGGTCACCGTCGAGGACGGCACGGTCTGGCTCGTGCGGCTCCCCTCGGGCAGCTACACGCTGACCGCCGCCCGGAGCGGATTCAAGACCGAGGTCATCCAGAAAATTCAGGTCGAGGCCCAGGCCCGCGGCCGGATCACCCTGCTCCTGAAACCGGGCGCCTACACCGAGCAGGTGGTCGTCGAGGCGGACGCGATGACGCTGCGGATCGGCAACAGCGCGGTCGGTTCGGTCTTCGATGCGGAAACGCTGACCGAGCTGCCGGTGGCGAACCGGGAGGCGCTGGAATTCGCGGCGCAGGCCCCCGGCATGGCGCCGCCCGCGCCCGGCTCGCGACTCTCGACGCAGGGCAACACCGGCGTCAACAGCGCCGGCGCGCGTGAGGCCGCCAACAACTACCTGCTCGACGGCGTCGACAACAACGACCAGTTCCTGAACCGGCTGGTGATCAACCCGAGCCTCGACGCCATCCAGGAATTTGCGCTGCTGCAGAACACCTACGACGCGGAGTACGGCCGCAGCGCCGGCGCACAGCTGAACATGGTGCTGAAGTCGGGAACGCGATTGATCCATGGCTCGGCCTACGAGTTCTTCCGCCATTCCGCGCTCGACGCGCGCAACGCGCTCGACTCCGGCGAGGCGGCAAAGCCGCTGCGCCAGCGGCACCAGTTCGGCGCGACCCTGGGCGGCCCGCTCAGGCTGCCGCGCTCCTTCTACTTCCTCAGTGGTGAAGGCATCAACGGGCGTGAGGCGGACACGCGGCAGGCGCACGTGCCGACGGCGGCCGAGCGGGCGGGAGACTTCAGCACCGCCAGCGTCGCGGTTCGCGATCCGCTCACCGGAGCGCCGTTTCCGGGCGGCGTCATTCCGGCGGCGCGGATCAGCCCGGCCGGCGCGGCCGCGGCACGCCTCTATCCCTCGCCGACGCGGGCGGACCGCCAGGCGAACTTCGTGTCGTCGCCGTTGAGCGCGCGGACGTCGGGTCAGTTCACGATCAAGACCGATCACACCGTCTGGCGCGGCAGCCCTCTGACGTTCCGCTACAGCTTCAGCCGCGACTCGCGCGACGCGCCGTTCCCCGTCCGGTCGCGCAACCTGCCGGGGTTCGGCATCTCGGTGCTGGACGAGGGGCACAACTTCGGCGCCGGGCTGACGCGCGCGCTGACCTCGCGCACCTTCAACGAGCTGCGGGTCGGCATCAATGCGCTGCGGCGTGAGAACCTGCCCCAGAGCTCGGGCACCGATGCGTTCGCCGCGCTCGGCATCACCGGTCCGGCGCTGCCGGCCACCGACCTCGGGTTCCCCACACTCGTCGTCCCTGGCTACGAAACGCTCGGCGACGATCCCAACCTCCCGGTCGTCCGCCGCACCCGCACGATCCACATCGTCGACGCGCTGACGGTGGATCGCGGCCGCCACCATGTGAAAACCGGCGGTGAGCTGCGCGTCTATCGCTCCGACGGCTACAACCACCTGTTCGCGCGCGGCCAGGCGACGTTCAGCGGCGCCTTCACCGGCTTGCCGCTCGGCGATCTGCTGCTGGGGCTGCCGTCGATCACCCTGCTTGGCGTCAACGACAATCGCCAGGCGCTGCGCACCTGGGCGGTCAACGGCTTCGCGCAGGACGACTGGCGCCTGACGCCACGGCTGGCGGTGAATCTCGGCGTCCGCTACGAGCTGAACGCTCCTCCGTATGACGCCGGCAATCGCATGCGCATCCTCGACCTGCAGTCGCTGCAGCTGCAGACCGTGGGCGCCAACGGCGTGTCGCGGTCGGGATTGAACGGCGATTACAACGACGTCGCGCCGCGCGCCGGCGTCAGCTGGGATCTGACCGGCAGCGGCGTCTGGCTGGTGCGCGGAGGCTACGGCATCTTCTACGACTCGGGCACGCTGATTGAGAACTCCGCGCTCTATTTCAATCCGCCGTACTTCTCGCTGCAGCTCTTCTTCCCCGGGGCGCAGCCGCTGACGCTGGCCAATCCGTTCCCGGCCGGCCGCGCCTTCTCGCCGCGGCCGTCGGTCAACTCGCTCGACCCGGCGGTGCGGACGGCGTACTCTCACCAGGCCAGCGCCGGCGTGGAAGGGATCATCAAAGGGACGACGACCACGGTCCGCTACGTCACCACGCACGGACGCAGCCTGGTGCGAAAGCGGAACCTGAACCAGGCGTTGCCCGGACCAGGGACGATCGATTCCCGACGGCCGCTGGCCGCACTGGGGGATATCCTGCTCGTCGAGTCGACGGCCTCGTCGCGCTACCACGCGCTCGAGGTGAGCGCGGTGCGGCGCGGGCGGCGCGGCGTGTCGTTCCGGTCCTCGTACACGCTGTCGAATTCAATGGACGACACGTCGGCGTTTCTCGCCACCGACGGCGACGACAACACGCCGCAGGACAGCCGCAATCTGGCGGCCGAGTGGGGCCCGTCTGACTACGACGTGCGCCAGCGTCTCGTGCTCACCGCGCGCTGGGCCGGGCCGCGCGCCTCGGGCTGGCGCATCGCGCGCAACTGGCAGGCGAGCGCCGTGTTCACGGCGCAGTCCGGCCGTCCGTTCACGCCGCGGGTCAGCGTCGACAACAGCAACACCGGCAACGTCGGCGGCGGCACCTTCGCCTACGATCGCCCGAACATCATCACGATCACGCCGGCGGGCACGCCGCCGCCCGGCGCGGTGACCTACGGCGGTCAGACCTTCGTGGTGGCGCCGCGTTTCACGTTCGGCAACGCCGGGCGCAACAGCCTCGCCGGGCCCGGCTATGCGGCCCTCGACGCCCTCGTCAGCCGCAACTTCGCCGCCGGCGAACGCCGCGTGGTGACGCTACGGCTCGAAGTATTCAACGCCTTGAACCGGACGAACGACCAGCTGCCCGACAGCTTCGTCGACCGCGCGACGTTCGGGCGGTCGCTGGCGGCGTTCCCGCCGCGCCAGATCCAGCTCGCGGCGAGGTTCGCGTTCTGAACGAGGTCCCAGGTGCGAGGCATGATGACTGACCGGCTGACACGCAGAAGCTTTCTCGAGCGCGCCGCGTACACGAGCGCGCTCCTCGCCATCGCGCGGCCAGCGGCCGCGGCGGACGGCTGGTTCATATCGCTCAACGGATCGCTGACACGCGGCATCAGCGGCGCCGACAAGATCCGCCTCGCCGCTGCCACCGGCTACCGCGGCGTCGACTGGGATCTCGGGCCGGCAAAGACTGCGGGACGCGATGCGACCCGCGCTTTGTTCGCCGAGTTGAAGGTCAAACCGACCATCGCCAATTTGCCGATGAACCGGCCGCTGCCCTTCGCCGGCGAGCCGCCGCTCTTCGCGGAGGCGCTGAGGCAGCTGGCCGACGATGCCGCGTTCAGCGCAGCGATCGGTGGCGACAAGATGATGGTCGTCCTGCCGGCGTCGACGACCATGACGCGGCAGGAGCAGCGGGCGCTGGCGAAGGACCGTCTCTCCGCGATCGCCGGCGTGCTGCAGCAGTCCAACATCCGCCTCGGCATCGAGTTCCTCGGGCCGTTGTATTTCCGCGAGCCGCGTGCCGGCGGCCCGCCGACGACCCCGTTCATCTGGAACATGCCCGACGCGCTGGCGCTGGCCAGGGAGTGCGGCGAGAACGTCGGCGTCATCCTCGACGCCTGGCACTGGCATCATTCGGGCAGCAGCGTCGCCGACATCCTCGCGGCCGACAAGTCACGCATCGTGCACGTGCACGTTTCCGACGCGAAGCCAACGCCGCCCGCCGACGTCCGCGACAACCAGCGCCTGATGCCCGGGGAGGGCATCATCGATCTGACCGGATTTTTCGCGGCGCTGAAGACGATCGGCTACGCCGATGGCGTCAGTCCGGAACCGCTGGGCCGCATCCCGGCGGAGATGACGCCCGAAGAAGCCGCCCGGCTTGCGCTCCAGACGACGATGGCAGTGATGAACAAGGCGGGCGTTCGCGTATAGTGCGGGCGTGCCTGCCGCGACTCACGTGCGCTACCGCGTCGTCGCCCTGACGACCGGGCTCGGCATGATCACCTATCTCGATCGGGCGTGCATTGCGACGCTGGCCCCTGGCATCAGCCGCGATCTCGGACTCACGACGATCCAGATGGGTTATGTCTTCACCATCTTTCAACTGGCGTATGCGTTGTTCGAGATCCCCACTGCACGGTGGGCGGATCGACAGGGGACGCGCGCGGTCGTGTCGCGGATCGTGCTCTGGTGGTCGTGCCTGACCGCTGCGACCGGTGCGGCGTTCAGCTATCCCTCTCTCCTCGCCGCGCGCCTGCTGTTCGGCATCGGTGAAGCGGGCGCGTGGCCATGCGTGGCGCGTACGTTCTCACGCTGGATTCCGCGGCGCGAGCGCGGAACCGTTCAGGGAGTCTTCTTTGCCGGCGCGCACCTGGTCGGCGGGCTGACGCCCGCGCTGGTGCTCTGGCTGCTGCACTTCCTGTCATGGCGGGAGATCTTCGTCTGCTTCGGCGGTGTCGGCCTGGTGTGGGTCGCGGTGTGGCTCGCATGGTTCCGTGACGATCCGTCGGAGCACCGCGGCGTCAATGCGGCGGAGTTGCGAACGATCGTGTCGGAGCGGCCGGCGGATTGCCGCGACGCCGCGGGGCTGGACTACTGGCGGACGCTGTTCGCGAGCCGGAGCGTCATCGCGCTGTGCGTCATGTACATCCCCAACTCGATGATTTTCTATTTCTGCATCACCTGGCTGCCGACCTACCTGAGGGTGCGGCATGGGTTCGATGAGACCAGTCTCGCGATTTTTGCGGGACTGCCGCTGATCGTCAGCGTGCCTGGCGACCTGCTGGGCGGCGTCGTGAGCGACCGGCTCGTCGCTCGCTACGGCCTGCGCGTGGGGCGCTGCGGGTTGGGCGCTGTCGCGTACGCGGTTGCCGGTGTCGCGCTGCTGGCCGCAGCCTCGGCATCGAGTGCGGTCGTCGCCGCCACACTCATCGCCGTGGCGACCGGGCTGACGATGTTCACGCTCGGCGCGGCGTGGGGAACGGTCATGGAAGTCGGACGCAATCACGTCGCCGTCGTCGGCGCGACGATGAACTCGGCGGGCAATCTTGCGGCGATGCTCAGTCCGCTCATCGTGGCGTACTCGGTGCAGTGGTTCGGGAGCTGGAACCTGCCGCTCTACGTCATGGGTGTGCTGTTCCTGGCGGGGGCTTTCTGCTGGACGCTTGTCGATCCGGCCCGACCAGTGTTCGAGGCGCTGCCATCCGAATTGAACCAGGCGTGAATCCATCCTGATGGCGTCTGTCGCACCAGGCGTTCGACGGGCCGGACACGCGGCGTGTGCACCGGCGCTCGCGGGCCAGCCAGCCGGCGGCGCGGCGGCGCCGCGGACCAGCCGTTGCGCGGAGCACTGGCGCACCGCGATCGACGTGTGACACTATGGCGCGCGATGATTCAGAATGAGACCGGGTCGCCATCTGTCGTCCCGACGCGGGCGCGGTTCACCGTTACCGGATACGCGCTGCTGATCGCGATCATCATGTACCTGGATCGGGTCGCGATTGCGCAGGCGGCCCCCTCGATCCGACACGATCTCGGCCTCTCGCTGGTGCAGATGGGTTGGGCCTTCTCGGCGTTCAACTGGGCCTACGCCCTCTTCGAAGTGCCGGGCGGATGGCTCGGCGATCGCATCGGGCCGCGCCGGGTACTGACGCGCGTCGTCTTGTGGTGGTCCTTCTTCACCGCGGCCACCGGTTGGGTGTGGAACGCCCCCTCGCTGATCGTGACGCGGGCACTGTTCGGCGCCGGCGAGGCCGGCTGCTTCCCCAACCTGACGCGCATCTTCACGATCTGGCTGCCGGTGAATGCGCGCGAGCGCGCGCAGGGTACGCTCTGGTTTGCCGCCCGCTGGAGTGGCGCCTTCACGCCGCTGCTCGTCGCCTACGTCCTCGAGATCATGACGTGGCGTCACGCCTTTCTGCTCTTCGGATTGCCGGGGTTGGTCTGGGCGATCGCCTTCTATTGGTGGTATCGAGACGATCCGCGGAAACATCCGGGCGTCAACGCCGCCGAGGTCGCGCTGCTGCCGCGCGCGGAAGACACCGCGGTCGGGCACCAGATGCCATGGGGACTCCTCCTGGCGAGCCGATCGGTCTGGCTGTTGTCGATCCAGTACGCCTTCCTCTCCTACGGCTGGTATTTCTACGTCACCTGGCTGCCGACCTATCTGCGCGAGGCGCGCGGCACCGGTGTGAAGTTCGGCGCCCTGCTGGCCTCGCTGCCGCTGCTCCTGGGAGGCATCGGCTGCCTGGTCAGCGCCTACATCATCCCGCGGCTGGCGCGCGCCATCGGCAGCGTCATGCTGGCGCGGCGCATCATCGCCGTCATCGGGTTCGTCGGCGCCTCCGCGTGCATCTTCCTGTTCGTGCAGGTCGCCGACCCCGTCAGGGCGATGATCCTGCTCGGTCTCGCAGGGTTCTTCAACGACTTCGTCATGCCCGCCGCATGGGCGGGCGCGATGGATATCGGCGGCCGCTACTCGGGAACCG
>JANPCT010000027.1:0-2514 GCA_031431095.1 Acidobacteriota bacterium
TCGCACCGGCGCCGTCAGGCGGCACCGGTGCCATCCGCTTCGGGGCTGACGGCAAACTCTATGTCGCGCTTGCCGATCTGTCCGACCCCGGCTCCGGACCAAGCCACCACGCATCGCTGGTTGGCAAGGTGCTGCGGCTCAATGACGATGGGACGACTCCGGACGACAACCCACGGTCGTCGCCGGTGATTTCGATCGGACACCTGATGGTGCGGGGTCTCGCCGCTGCGGGCGATGGGCGTGTGTTCGCAGCCGAAACGGCCGTGACAGGACGCGTCAATCTCGTCGGCCGCGGTACAAGCGGGGACGCTCGATCGGGCGTCGTCAGAGACAGGCCCACGTCGGATCTCGGCGTCAGTGCCAGGCCGGCGGGCCTTCTCGTCTACGCCGGCCGGGCGTTTCCGCAGTGGCGTGGCCATCTTCTGGTGGCCAGGCTGGACGGCGGCATCGACACAATTCCGGTTGATGGTCTCGCGCTCGGACGCCCCGTAAACATTTTTGGCGGCGAGTTCGGCCGCCTCCGTAGTCTCGCGGAAGGCCCCGGCGGCTTGCTGTATTTCGGCACCGCGAACGAGTCAACCAGTCCGGTGGGCGAGAACCGTGTTGTCAGGCTCGCTCCGCCGCGCGACGGCACGGCCGTCAAGGGGCATGCTGCCGTTCAATCCTCCGCTGCGCTGATTCGATGAGAGCGGGCGCACGGACCTGCGCGCTCGCGCTGGCCGCGGCACTCACCGCCGCCTGCAACCGCACGCCGTCGAAGGCCTCTTCGGACTCGACGCGTTCGACGGACCCTCCGCCACCCGCCGCTGAGCCCCCCCCGGCACGCGGACCGGTCACCGTGACCGGCGGTGAAAAACTCCGGTGGGAACAGCAGGTGGGCGCCGGCACCAAGGTCGCCGAGTTCAGTTTCTTCCTGTACGTCGACGGCGCGAAGCGCCCCTTGCCCGGGGTCGAGTGCCACCTGCAGCAGGGGTCCCGGCATCACGTCTGCGAGGCGCCGCTCCCGGCCATGACGCGTGGCACGCATGCGCTCCGGATCAGCGCCGCTCGCGAGGTTCGCGGCCACGCCAAGGTCAGTCCCCTCTCGGAGCCCGTCGCAATCGTGCGCGGCGCGTTGCCCGGGGGCTAGTCTAGCGGGCGGCGACGACCCGTACGCCCAGCACGTCGTCCCACTTCGCGATCGTCGCGGGCAGGTGATAGCGGTCCGCGGTTTTTTGCGCTGCGGCACCGAAGCGCTCCAGCAGGGCGGCATCATCGATCAGCGATGCCGCAGCCGCCGCCAGCAGAGAAACCTCGCCTTCGGCAACGAGGAAGCCGTTGACGCCGTCCTCAACGAGATCGCCGAGATCGCCGACCCGCGGCGCCACGACGGGCAGACCGCAGGTCATCGCTTCCATGATCGCCAGCGCCAGCCCCTCGGATTCCGATGTCAGCATGAAGACGCGGGCGCGGCGCAGCCAGGCGCTGACGTCCGTCTGGCGTCCCGCGAAGGTAACGTGTGATTCCAGGTGGTGTGTCTTCACCAGCGCTTCGAGCTCATCCCGGAGCGGTCCATCTCCGACCATCGCGGCGCGGAACGCCGGCCGGCTGGCTGACAGCGTGCGCACGACCTCGACGAACCGATCCAGGCGCTTGATTGGGACGAGCCGCGCCACCACCATCAGGTCGAAGTCGCGTGAAGACGTGGCCGGCGGTTGAAAGCGCGCTGCGTCGATCCCCCCGGCAATCACTTCGCAGCGGCGGACGCCGCGTGAGGTGAAGAAGGCCGCGGCCGACGAGCCCATCGTGATGACCAGGTCGCATGCGCGCACGGCGTCCAGCAACCGCCGCTCGATGACCGGGTCCGGACCCGGCAGGCGCTCGAAGTAGGCGTTCTCGGCGTGAACGCCGCCGTCCAGCGCCTCGTTCGGTCCGCCGACACAGAAGTACCACGCTCGCGCGCCGCAGGAGCGGCCGACGAGAACGGCTGCCAGTCCGTTGACCAGCAGGTGGAATCCTCCCACCACGTCAGGCCGCCGGCGGAGGGCGAGGATCCAGAACGTCATCAGCCGTGCCGGAGTGGCGCCAATGACCCGCAGCCAGCGCGGGACCGGCACGACCTGCACGCCGGCGACGCCTGACACATCGGCCGAACCTACGATCACGATGCTGCGGCAGCGCGCGGATGCGGCAAGTGGCGCGATGTGGGCCTGGATCCAGTTCGCAGAATGGAACGTGCCCGTCAGCAGGATGTCGGCCCCCTCGGGACCGGGATCTCGAGGCGCCGGCCCGAGCCTGGTCGCCACTGCGAGCAGCCATGCGTGGATCGCCATTGCAGTCCGCAACAGCATTCGCACGTTCGCTCCGCCCGGGCGGTCGCTCATTTGGGATCACCGAATACGATGCGCGACACGAGCGTGGTCGGGGCCGACGCCTGCAGCGTGGCGGTGACCACCGTCGAGGCAACGCGATGATGATAGCGGCGGCTGACCCATCCTCCGGTCAGGGGTCCCGCCCCTGTCGCCGAAGCGACGC
>JANPCT010000028.1:0-5150 GCA_031431095.1 Acidobacteriota bacterium
GCGACCGCTGTCGATGACGAAGTCGGCGCCGAGCAGTCCGCCGACCGACGGCGGCACGACTGGCAAATCGCCGCCGCGAACGTACGAGTGCCCGATCGCGATCTCGGCGCCCATCGTGTCGAGCAGATAGTTCAGGTCAGCGCGGTGATTGACGTACTGCAGCAGCGCGCCGTACTGCTCCCTCGCATCCTGCCAGTTGGCCCCGTGCATGTTCGACACGTAGAGGTAGTCGCGCTGGTTACGCCAGCCCTCGGTGAAGATCTGGCGGAACTCTTCTTTCGGGTCGAGATACATGCGCAGTGTGGCGTCGAGGCGGCCCTGTGCGGGCGCGGGCGGCGTACGGTCCGCATCGACAAGGAAAAGTGCGGGCGCCGGCGCGGCGCAGCCAGCTGCGGCACCCCGAACAGCACCACCACCCACCCCGCTGCACGCGAGAGAGAGCAGCGTGAGGCCGTCGGCACTGACCGTGAAGTCCATGGCGTTGCTCACGAACGTCGCCGCGCGCCGATCGCTCAGACGGTAGCGGTTGACGCTGCTGCTCGGCGTGCCGCCGGCATCGTCAGCTCCGCCGCTCGCGTCCAGGTAATAGACGGTGCCTGTGACTCCGGCCTTGAGCTTCGAGTAGTCGCGCACGGGAACGCCGGGAATGGCGAGAATGCGCTGCTGCAGTCCATCGAAATCGATCTGCACCGTAACGGCGGGACGCGGCGCGCGATCCGGCTGGTTCGCCGGAGACGCGGGAGCCGGCGCGTCGGTGCCCGCGGTGTCGGCAGGCACATCACCAGGGGCGCCGCCGCGACCGCGACCGCCGCGGCCGCCACCGAATTCACCGCGGCCAGGCGCGAACGTGACGCCGCTGTCCTCATCGCTCTCGGGCAGGAGCGGACTGGGGTCCCCTTTTTTCAGAACGGCCATGTAAAGGCCGAACGTTTCGTTGTGATCGTACGACGTCATGTCGAGCCACTGCGACTTGAGCCCGAAATCCGTCGAGGCGAAGAACCACAGGTACTTGCCGCTGGCGTCGAACACCGGCCACGTCGCGTCCGCGAGCCCGTCGGTGACCTGCCTGGCCTCACCAGTCTCGGCGTTGCTCACGAAGATGGCCTTGTAGAGGGAGTTCAGGTGGCCCGCATAAGCAATCCATTTCGAGTCAGGGCTCCACACCGGGTTGACGGTGCGGGCCGGCACCATCCAGGGATCGCGCCCGACAATCTTCGCCTTGCCGCTGTCGACGTCGAGGACCCACACCTTCAGGTTCGCGTCGGTGTAGAGCAGCTTCGTCGAGTCGGGCGACCATGAGGCGGTGTAGTAATGCGTCGGCTTCTCCAGCACGATCTCACGCGGTGTCGAGATGCCCTCCTGCGATGCGATCACCAGCGTGTACTCGCCGGACTTGTCGCTGAAGTAGGAGATGTATTTCCCGTCGGGGGACCACGCCGGGTCGCGCTCCGCCGAACCACTGGAGTTCGAGAGATTGCGGACGTCTCCCTTTTCCGCCGGGATGGTGAAGATTTCGCCGCGTGCTTCGACGATGACGCGCTTGCCCGTCGGGGAGAGGCCGAGGTTCGACATGCGCGCCGTCACGTCCTCCCAGCGCGGCATCATCCAGGGGAAGTCCCCGTTGGCGGTAATCGGGACGATTTTCTCGCGGCCCGACTTCGGGTCGAGCTCGTGGATGACACCGGCCTGCTCGAACACCACCACGCCGTTCCCCGCATCCATCGTCTTGACGTCGAAGTCGGCGAACTTCGTCACCTGCGCCAGCTTCCTGCTCTTGATCTCGAATGACCAGACGTTCGATACGCCGTCGCGGTCGGACAGGAAATACACCGAGTCGCCCACCCAGACAGGTTCCATGTCCTTCGAGTCGGTCCACGGCGGCGACAGCAGGTCGTAGGTCTTCAGATCGACGATCCAGATCGGACGATTCTGCCCGCCGCGATAGTTCCGGCGCTCCTCGTCCCAGGAGTTGTTCATCCGGTAGGCCACGTGAGTGCCGGCCGGCGACACTTTCCCCTGGTAGGCGCGCGGCAGCGTCATCGGCTCCTCGACACCGCCGTTCGCGGGAACGGTCCAGAACCGCGGCGCGCCGCTGGGCGCGGCGGATGCGCGCCCCGAGGCAAAGACGATCGACTTGCCGTCGTGCGACCAGCCCTGCACGCTGTCGGCGCCCGGATGCCAGGTGAGGCGCCTCGGGTCGCCACCCTCCGAGGGGACGACGTAGACGTCGACGTTGCCGGCGTATTCGCCGCTGAAGGCGATCGACGTGCCGTCGGGTGAGAAATGCGGGTTCGTGGTCTGGCCCTGGAAGCTCGTGAGCCGGCGGGCCCTGCCGCCGGCGCGCTCAACGGTCCAGATATTATTGGCGTATGCGAAGCCGATGTGCGTCGCGCTCACGGTCGGCATGCGAAGCAGCTTCGTCGGCCCGCCGTTCGCCGCCGGGCGGCCGGCAAACGCCGTAGCCGAGAGCACCACCGCCGCGCCCGCGGCGATCGTCCTGGCCGTAGTAGTTTTCATGGTCAGTCCCTTCCCCCAAGGCGGGGGATGGTACCATCTTTCGCGGTGACGAGAGGTCTCAGGCGTGCGGCGCTGGTGGCGGGAATCGCCGCGATTCTGATCTATGGCGGTGCCATGATCTGGCTCGTCACGCAGGAGACGCGTCTCGTGTTCGAAGCGGGGCGGCCCCTCGGCGATCTGCGTCCGGCGGCGCCGTTCGAAGAAGTGCTTCTCGATCGCGCTGGCGAGCCGCGGCAGCGGCTGTGGATCATGCGGGCTCCGGCGGGCGGGGCGAGCCGACCATGGCTGCTCTACCTCCATGGCAACGCGTCGAACGTGGCGTCACGGCTCAACATCCTGCACGTCGAGAAGTTGCGTTCGCTCGGACTGAACGTCGTCGCCGCAGAGTATCGGGGGTTCGGCGGCATGGACGGCGTGCCGACGGAAGCGGGGCTGACCGCGGACGCCCGGAGCGCCTTCGATTACATGCGCCGGGAGCTGCACGCGGAACCGCGGCGGACGATCATCTACGGCTGGTCGCTGGGCTCCGCTGTGGCGGTCGACCTGGCGTCGCGTGTTGACGAAGCCGCGCTCATCCTCGAGGGGGCGCCGGCGTCCGTGGTCGCGATCGGCGCGAGGCGCTATCCCTACTTGCCGATCCGGCTGCTGATCCGCAACCCGTTCGAGTCGATCCTGAAGATCGATCGCGTCGGATCGCCGGTGCTGTTCCTGCACAGCCCGGAGGACGTCATCATTCCGTTCGTCGAGGGACGGCGGTTGTTCGACGCCGCGCCGTCGCCGAAGCAGTTCGTCGAGGTCGCCGGCGGGCACGTCTACGCGAGCGAAAAGGATCCGCGCTTCTTCCTCTTCGTCCGCACCTTCCTGCATGCGCAGGGTGTGCTGCCCTGATGGCCCCAGCCGATCCGCACAAGCCTTTACGTGGCGACGTCTCGCTGCTGGGCGACATGCTCGGCCAGACGCTTCGCGCGCGCGAGGGGCATGACGTGTTCGAGATCGTCGAACGCGTCAGGCGGATCGCCAAGGCCGCCCGTCAGCAGGATGAACATGCGCTGGCGGCGCTGGAAGAACCGCTGCAGGCGCTGCCGTTGAGCATGGCGGTCCCGGTCGCGCGCGCCTTCTCGCATTTCCTGACGCTCGCGAACATCGCGGAGCAGCATCATCGCGTGCGCCGCCGCCGCGACTACCAGCGAGACGCGGCGTCTGCCGCGCAGCCCGGCTCGTGCGCGGCAGCGTTCGCCGAGTTGATCGCGGCCGGCGTGACGCCCGACGCGCTCTACGACGCGGTGACGTCGATGCGCGTCGAGATCGTGTTGACGGCGCATCCGACCGCGATTACGAGGCGCACCCTCGCGGCCAAGCATGTCCGCATCGCGGATGCGCTCGGACGGCTGGACCGCCCGGAGCTGGCGCCGCCGGAGCGCGAGGCCGTCCTCGATGACCTGCGACGGCTCGTACTCGAGATGTGGGAAACAGAAGACGTCAGGCTGACGCGTCCGACGCCCATGGAGGAGGTCCGCAGCGGGCTGTTCATCTTCGAGCAGTCGCTGTGGGATGCGGTGCCGGTCTACCTGCGCGCGCTCGATTCCGCCCTGCGCCAGGCCACCGGCCGTTCGCTGCCGCTCGACGCCGCGCCCGTCGCCTTCGGCTCGTGGATCGGCGGAGATCGCGACGGCAACCCGGCAATCACATCCGACGTCACGCGCGAGGCCTGCCGCACGGCGCGGACGCTGGCGACCGGCCTCTTCGCGCGGGAGATCGAGTCGTTGTGGTCCGAGTTGTCCGTGACCGCCGCGAGCGAGGAACTGCGCGCGCGCGCCGCCGGGGCGCGAGAGCCATACCGCGCGGTGCTGCGCGACCTGCGCGTTCGCCTGCGCGCCGCCAATCCGTCGGCTCCAGCCGTTGATCTCTACGAACCGCTCGCGCTCTGCCATCGTTCGCTCGTCGCGACCGGGCAGGCGTTGCTCGCGGACGGGCGCCTGGCCGACGTACTGCGCCGCGTCGCCGCCCTCGGATCCTCGCTCGTGCGGCTCGACGTGCGCCAGCATTCCGATCGTCATGCCGCTGCGCTCGACGCGATCACACGCGCGCAGTCGGGCCAGTCGTACCTGGCGTGGACGGAACCCGAACGACAGCGTTTCCTGCGTCGAGCGATCGACCAGGGTCTCGCTATTCCCGCCAACGTCGGCGGTGACGACGATGCGGTGCGCGAGGTACTGGCGACGTTCAAGACCATCGCGGAGATCCCCGCCGATTGCCTCGGCGCCTACGTCATCTCGATGACCAGGGCGCCCTCGGACGTGCTGGCGGTCCAGTATCTGCAGCGCGCGTTCGGTTCGTCGCTGCGCGTGGTGCCGCTGTTCGAAGAAGTCGCAACGCTCGAGCGCGCGGCGGACATGATGAGGGCGCTATGGATGCACGACGCGAGCGAGCCACGGGAGCGGAGCGGGGATCCGGGGGGCCCCGCGCGCGACCGTGTCGGGGGGTCCGGCGGGGCGATGCCCGCGACGTTGGCGGCGCGAACGAGCGGCGCGAGCGAGCCACGGGAGCGGAGCGGGGATCCGGGGGGCCCCGCGAGCGACCGTGTCGGGGGGTCCGGCGGGGCGATGCCCGCGACGTTGGCGGCGCGAACGAGC
>JANPCT010000029.1:0-5745 GCA_031431095.1 Acidobacteriota bacterium
GAGGAACCGCACGATGTCGGCGCGCGTAAAGCCGGCGCCGTCCCTGACCGTGATCGCGAATCCGAACCACGACGGCTCGGAATGCGGAGTCGCCTGTGGCAGGAGCAGGCGATCCGCATACGGCTCGAGCGCCGTCATCAGCCAGTCGAAGTTGGCCCGCCGCCGCGCGATGAAATGTTCGAGCTTGCCGAGCTGCGCGCAGCCGATCGCCGCCTGCATGTCGGTGACCTTCAGGTTGTAACCGATGTGGCTGTAGACGTACTTGTGATCGAACCCGTGCGGCAGTGAGCCGAACTGCTGACTGAACCGCGTCCCGCAGGTGTTGCTCTCGCCGCCGGCGCAGTAGCAGTCACGGCCCCAGTCGCGGAACGACTTCGCGATTCTCGCCAGACGCTCGTCGTTGGTCACGACGCATCCACCTTCGCCCATGGTGATGTGGTGCGCCGGATAGAACGACATGGTGGCCAGGTGGCCGAACGTTCCGGTCAGCCGGCCGTGGTAGCGCGAGCCGAGGGCGTCGCAGTTGTCCTCGATCACCCAGAGATCGTGCTGCTTCGCGATTTCGCCGACGGCATCGAGGTCGAACGGCACGCCGAGCGTATGCGCCATCATGATCGCGCGCGTCCGCGGCCCGATGGCGTCGCGCAACCGGTCTGGGTCGGCGGTGTAGTCCCCGAGGTTCACGTCCACGAACACCGGCACCAGGTTGTTCTGCAGGATCGGCGCAAGCGTCGTCGGAAACCCCGCCGCGACTGTGAGGACCTCGTCGCCGGGCTTCAGCCGTCGGTCGCCGAGTTTCGGGGACGTGAGCGTCGTCAAGGCCACCAGGTTCGCGGATGACCCCGAGTTCACGAGCAGCGCGTCCGACAGGCCGAGGTACTCGGCGAAGTCCGCTTCGAAGCGCTCGGCATACCGGTTCGCCGTGAGGAAGAAGTCGAGGCTCGAGTCAACGAGATTGCACAGCTCCTCGGCGTCGAACACACGTCCGGCGTAATGGGCGAGATCTCTCCCCGGGACGAACGGGCGGTTCGAAAACTGTTCCTGGTAGTACTGCCGGACCAGCGAGGCAATCTGGTCTCGCAGGGCATTGGCCGCGGACACCTGGGCTCCCTTCACGGTTCTGCACACCTTGGCACGTGCGACGCTCTCCGGAAAGGTTATCGGCCGGAACGGTCAGCCGCCGGAGATGGTCGCGATGATCTCGACGACGTCGCCGTCGTTCAGGTGGCGCTCGCGGGCGTGGTGGAGGAGCATCTCGTCGTTCACCGCGAAGTTGAAGACCGAATCGTCAAGCTGGTCCTTGAAGCCGGGAAGGCGAACGTCCAGCGCCTCGACCAGCTCCGCGATGGTGGCCAGCGGTCCCTCGAACGTCAGTTTGTCCTCTGGCCCCACCCGAAGCGTTCCCGGCAGCCTGACGGTGATCATCGGGCCTCGAGAACCCCTTCGAGCCGGACCCGCCATTCGGGGTTGGGCTGACCGCTCTCGTCCAGGTTGGAAACCTCGTAGAAACGCGTGAGCATTCTGTCGAACTCGCCGCGGTCGATCTTCTCGCCCGCGTACGGGCCGACGGTGACGGGCTCCTCGAACCAGCGATCGGGCAGCGTATCGTGCGCGCGCGTCACACCGAGGCGACCGTTGATCAGGCGCTCGACGCCCATGATGTTGTGGCCGGCGTCACTGAGCTCCGCTTCGGCGAACTGGAGGCCTGTCACGTTGCCAATCTGGTTCGCGAACTCCTCGAGGCCTGGCAGCGACGGGCTGTTGAACAGCTTCGTCGTGAAGCGGCACATGCCGACGCTGTCGCCGACCGCGTAGGTGTTCTCGCAGACCCGAACGGCAAGCTCTTTTCGATCGTAGCTGTTGGGCGCGGCGCTCACCGGACCGCCGTAGAGACGTTCCTTGAACGCGGGGTCGTCGTTGATGCGCGCGTTGATCTCGAGCGTGACGCGGTTGCGCAGGTGGTCCATCCCGCGGGTCGCCACCGCCAGACCGAGCGCGAACGCTTTCAGGATCCGCGCGTCGTGCGGATCGCTCTGCATCAACCCCTTCACCGCCATCCGGTAGTGCAGCGCCTCGGCCGGGTAGTGCCCGCGTTCGACGGCGCGGGTGCTGTCGGCGACGACGTTGCCGAAACCCTGGCGCCGCGACATCAGGAACAGCAGCTGCTCCACTGCCTCGGCATTGCCCCACGTCAGGTCGAGACCGCCGGTCTGCTGCGAGGTGATCAGGCCGCGCTGGAACAGTTCCATGGCCCAGGCAATCGAGGATCCCGTGGACGCGGTGTCGAAGCCGAGATCGTTGCAGATGTTGTTCAACCGGATGACCGATTCGATCCGATCGACACCGATGTTCGGACCGAACTTCCCGAGCGTCACGTACTCGGGTCCGTCGCCCGCGCCGTACCGATCGTCGGGGATCCGCATGTCGTTCAGGGGCCGGCAGTTGACCGGGCAGCGGAAGCAGCCGGCCATTCCCGAGCGGTACGGCGTGATGTTTTCGGCATCCAGCTTGTCGGTCCACGTCGTCAGCTGGTTGTTCTTGGTTCCCATCGCGCCGAGCATGCGGCTCGGTTTGTAGAGAAACGGCGTGCCCATCGTCTTCAGCGCGTGCTTGACGACGGAGGTGTCGAGCAGCTTCTGGGCGATGGTCCGGTTGTAGCCCTTGTATGGCTGCGCGGTTTCGAAGTCGCGCGTCTGCCCTTGTACGACGATCGCCTTGAGCTGCAGCGACCCCATCTTGGCGCCCGGACCGCCGCGGGCGTAACACGCCTTCGGGCCGCCCATGATCGCGCTCGTGAGAACCAGGTTCTCTCCGGCGCGGGTGATGTTCACCATCGCGAGATCGCGCGCCCAGGTTCCCCCGAAGTCGTTCGGGATGCGGTCTCGCATGTCGATGTTGTCGAGCCCGACGTACGGCGCGGCATCGAGGAACCCGACCTGTCCGCTCTTGACGTGCAGCATCGTCCACGCCGCGGCGCGCCCGAAGAGCACGAGATGGTCGATCCCGTTCATGCGGATGAACGACGGGAAGTAGTCGCCGGCGTTGGAGTCGAGCAGCACGCCGGATTCAGGGGACCAGGACGTCGCATTGCCGCGTGCCGCGCTGGGACCGATGCCGGTGAGCACCCCGGATCCGAAGATCAGCGGGATGTCGGGATGCAGCGGCGTCAGCGACTCGTCGAGCAGCCGGTGCAGGTAGAACATGTTCGCGCCGCGACCGCCGAGCAGGGATCGGACCACGCGCATCGGGGTGAAGCCGCGCTGCACCTCGCGCCGCTCGAGATCGACGAAGAGCGTCGCTCCCTGCGTCGGGTACTGCGGTGCCTGCGGCAGTTCGGCCACCAGCCGCGCCACCCGATTGCGTATCGACATCAGCTGTAGTTTATTTCTTTGCCGGCCTCAGATGGGCGGCGAAGATCCGCACCCGGACGAGTTGCGCTACCATCCGCAGATGCGAATCTCGGTTGCCTTCGTGGTCGCAGGAATAATGATGCAGCAGCCCGCCGGAGACCGTCCAGCCGGCAACACGCGCGGCACGCGCTCCGTCGTCATGGCACGCCACGGCGTCATCGCCACCAGTCAGCCGCTTGCCACCGCCGCCGGCCTGCGGGTGCTGCAGTCGGGCGGCAACGCCATCGATGCCGCGGTGACGGCGGCCGCGGTGCTCGCGGTCGTGGAGCCGACGATGAACGGCGCCGGGGGGGACCTGTTCGCGATCCTCTATGACGCGAAAACGAAGAAGGTCCATGGCCTGAACGCCAGCGGCCGCGCGCCGGCGGCTGCCACCCTGGAGGAATTCAGGAAGCGCGGTGTGCAGCAGATGGCGCTGCGCGGCGAGCTGTCGGTGAGCGTGCCCGGTGTCGTCGACGGCTGGAGCGAGTTGCTGGCGAAGCATGGAACGCGCTCGCTGGCGCAGGCGCTCGAGCCGGCGATCGGATACGCGCGCGATGGCTACGCCGTCAGCGAGATCATCGCGGATCAATGGAAGAGCGTCGAGTCGATGCTCGGCCGCGACAGCAAGTCGGCCGCCGTGTTCCTGCTCGGCGGCAAGGCTCCCGCGCCCGGCGACGTCATGCGCAACCCGGCGCTGGCGGCGTCGCTCGAGTTGATCGCCAGGGACGGACGCGACGCCTTCTACAAGGGACCCATCGCCCGCGCGATTGGCGACGAGATGCAGCGAAGGAACGGCCTGCTCACGGCAAAGGATCTGGCCGACCACCACTCCGACTGGATCGATCCGCTCTCGACGGCGTATCGCGGCTACCAGGTGCTGGAGCTGCCACCCAACACCCAGGGCATCGCCACCCTCGAAATGCTCAACGTGCTCGAAGGGTTCGACCTCAAGAGTCTCGGGCACAACAGCGCCGCTTATCTGCACCTGCTGGTCGAGGCAAAACGCATTGCCTTCGCCGATCGCGACGCCTGGATCGGAGACGCATCCTCGACGCCGAAGCAGGTGATCGAACGGATGTTGTCCAAGGACTATGCAGCGGCGCGGCGCAAGGAGATCGATGCCGACAAGGTGTCCGCCGGCTACCGCCCCATGACGATCGAGGGGCGCAGCACGCCCGACGGCGGCGACCATCCGATTGCCAGGGGGGACACGGTGTACCTCACCGCCGCGGACGGCGAAGGGAACGTCATTTCGCTCATCCAGTCCCTCTATGAAACCTTCGGTTCCGGCATCGTCGCCGGGGACACCGGGATCGTGCTCCACAATCGCGGCAGCCTGTTTTCACTGAGCGCCGGCCACCCCAACCAGGTTTCGCCGGGCAAACGACCCTTTCACACACTGATCCCGGCGATGGTGCTGAAGGACGGCACACCGTGGGTCTCATTCGGTGTGATGGGCGGCGACATGCAGGCGCAGGGTCACGCGCAGGTGCTGGCGAACCTGATCGACTTCGGTATGAATATCCAGGAAGCCGGCGAAGCGCCGCGCTTCCGTCACACCGCGAACGGCCTGGCGCTCGAGTCCGCCTTCACCCAGGACGCGCGCAGCGGACTGACCCGGCGCGGCCACAACCTCGTTCAGAGCACCGGCGTATGGGGCGGCTTCCAGGGAATCATGATCGATGCGAAGACGCGAGTCCTGATGGCGGGATCCGACCCACGCAAGGACGGCATGGCGGCGGGATGGTGACGCGATTTCTCTGTGCCCTTCGTGAAATAGCCGTCGTCCGTGGTCGTCGAATGGTGGTTCCAGGTTAGGACTCGCGCCTGTGTTAACGTGCGCAGCCATGCCCCTGCTGCTGTCTGAAAGCGACGTCCGCGCGGTGCTCTCGATGGACGATTTGATCGCCGCCATGGAATCGGCGCTGAATCAGTTCTCGAGCGGCGGGGTACGCCAGCCCCTTCGCAATATCGTGGACGTCGGCGACGGGCACGCGTTCTATGGCGTCATGCCGGCATACATCCGCGCGCCGGCGGCCCTCGGCACCAAGCTGGTGTCCGTCTACCACGAGAATGCGGCCGCCGGCCTCCCGTCCCATCTCGCCACGATCGTCCTGCACGATCCGGAGACCGGCGCGCTCCGGGCGGTGATTGACGGGCGCTACATCACCGAAGCGCGGACGGCCGCGGTCTCCGCAGCGTCGGCCAGATACCTGGCGCGGACCGACGCCCGGGTGCTGGCGGTGCTTGGCGCGGGCGTGCAGGCGCGCAGCCATGTCGAGGCGCTGACACGCGTCCGCGATTTCCAGGAAGTACGTGTGTGGGGACGCGACCCGGCTCGTGTGCGAGCGCT
>JANPCT010000030.1:0-2484 GCA_031431095.1 Acidobacteriota bacterium
GTTGTCCGATGCGCTCGCGGCCGGCGATCGCATCCTCGCGCTCATCCGCGGATCCGCGGTGACCCAGGACGGGCGGAGTGCCGGCCTCACCGCGCCCAACGAGCTCGCGCAACAGGCGGTGATCCACAACGCGCTGGCGGCGGCCCGGCTGTCGCCGGCGGATATCAGCTATGTCGAGGCGCACGGCACCGGCACGTCGCTGGGCGATCCGATCGAGATGCACGCGCTGGCGGCCGCATTCGCCGGGCGCGGCGCCGATCGTCCGCTCGTCGTCGGCTCCGTGAAGACCAACATCGGGCACCTCGAAGCGGCGGCCGGCGTCGCCGGTATCATCAAAGTGGCGCTCGCGCTCCAGCACCGCGTCATTCCGCCGCACCTGCATTTCACGCGTCTCAATCCGCATATCGCCCTCGATGGCTTTCCGCTCGTCGTGCCGACGCAGTCGATGGACTGGCCGTCCGCTGCCGGTCCGCGCCGGGCCGGCATCAGCGCATTCGGTTTCAGCGGCACGAACGCGCATGTCGTGCTCGAGGAAGCGCCCGCGCCGGCGGAGCGGGCAGCGGGGACCGACCGGCCCGTCCACGTGCTGACGCTGTCGGCGCGGAGCGACGGAGCGCTGCGAACGCTGGCGGCCCGCTACGCGGATTTCATGCTGGCAACGGATGCGCCTGCCGGCGACGTCTGCTTCACGGCAAACGCCGGACGAAGCCTGCTCGAGGAGCGGCTCGCGGTTGCCGGCGATTCCAACGCCGACCTCGCGGCGGCGCTGCAGGAGGTTGCCCGCGAGGGGCACTCCCCCCGCGCACGCCGGGGCACCAGGACGACGGCGCCCGCGGACGTAGCGTTCCTCTTCACCGGTCAGGGCGCGCAGTATTCCGGCATGGGACGCGAGCTCTACGACGCGCAGCCAACCTTCCGCGCGGCGCTGGACCGCTGCGACGATCTGCTGCGCGCAGAGCTCGAGCAGCCGCTGCTGTCGGTGATGTATCCGGCCGCGGGCGGCCCCGCGCTTCTCGACGAGACGGCGTACACGCAGCCGGCCTTGTTCGCGATCGAGTACGCGCTCGCCGAGCTGTGGCGGTCGTGGGGCGTCGAACCCGCTGCGGTCATGGGGCACAGTGTCGGCGAGTACGTCGCGGCGTGCGTCGCGGGCGTGTTCAGTCTCGAAGACGCGCTGAAGCTCATCGCCGCGCGCGGCCGTCTGATGCAGCAGCGGCCGCGCGGCGGTGGAATGGCAGCGGTGTTTGCGGACGCCCCGAGTGTCGACGCGGCACTCGCGTCGGGCGCGCAGGGCGTGGTGATCGCCGCGATTAATGGCCCGGCGGAGACCGTCATTTCCGGCGAGGCAGAGGCGGTCGGCGCGGCGATGGCGCGTCTGGCCGAGGCGGGCGTGCGCGCGCGAAAGCTGCCGGTGTCGCACGCATTTCACTCACCGCTCCTCGATCCGATGCTCGATGAATTCGAGCGGATCGCCGCGCAGGTGCCCACGGCTCCCGCCCGCCTCGCCTTCGTATCGAACCTGACCGGCGGCATCGTGGATCCGGCCTACCGCTTCGACGCCGCGTACTGGCGGCGTCACGCGCGCCAGCCGGTACGGTTCGCGGACGGCATCCGTGCTCTGTATCGCGAGGGCACCCGGCTGTTTCTGGAAATCGGCCCGTCGCCTTCGCTTCTCGCACTGGCGCGCGCCGCCGTGCCCGGCGACGACTGCACCTGGGCGGCCTCGTTACGGAAGGGCCGTCCGGATTTCGACTCGATCCTCGAGAGCGTTGCGACGTTGTATGGGCAGGGCGTCCGCATCGACTGGAAGGGATTCGACCGCGACTACCCGCGCCGCACGATGGCACTCCCGACCTACCCGTTCGAGCGCGAGCGGTTCTGGGTCGACGTTCCCGAGCCGCAGCCGGCTCGCGCCGCGCGACCGCAGCCGTCGGACGGCGTTGGCGTCGGAATCTACGAACCGGTCTGGCTGAAGAGCGAGCCCGCGGCGTGGGCCGATGCCCCTGCCGCGGGTGCCTGGTTGATCGTCGGCCAGCCGGGCGGCATCACGGCCGCAGTCGCCGCGCGGCTCCGCGGCATGGGCCTCGAGACCGTCCTGGCCGAACCGAGTGCGTTCGCGGCCGACGCGTCGGGGCGCGCGCCGCACGCCGCCGCCCGAATCACCGGAGTCCTGCACCTCGGGGCGCTCGGCGTCGCGTCGCCGGACGCGGGCGATCCGGTGGCTGCGCAACGTCTTGGCTGCGGGAGCCTCCTGGACGTCGCGCGATCGATTCAGCACCTACCGCAGTCGCCGCGGCTCTACGTCGTCACGCGTGGCGCACAGTCGGTGCATGCCGACGATCCGATCGACGTGGCGCAGGCACCGGCGTGGGGACTCGCCGGCGGTATCGCCGGCGAGTTGCCGGACCTGCAGACCGTCCGCCTCGACCTGCCGCCCGGCGTAGGGTAAGACGCGGCTGTCGCCGCGCTCTGTCGCGAATTGTG
>JANPCT010000031.1:0-6478 GCA_031431095.1 Acidobacteriota bacterium
CGGTGGACCAGATCGCCGCGCAGCACATCGGCACGTCCTCGCGGTTTCCGTCGCTCGAACTGGGCTGCGACGACTCGCGGACGGTCGGTAACTGCGATTCCGGCTATTCGTGCGCGTACACGAACAGCCTCGCCTGGCGCGGGCCCTCGACGCCGATGCCTCCCGAAACCAACCCGCGTCTCGTCTTCGAGCGGCTCTTCGGCGACATCGACACCACCGTGCCGGCCGAAACCCGCGCGCGACGTCTCGTCCATCGCCGCAGCATCCTCGACCTCGTCACCCAGCGCACGGCACAGCTGATCGCGGACGTCGGCCCGTCCGATCGTCGAAAGCTCGACGAATACCTCTCGTCGATCCGTGAGATCGAGCAGCGCATCGAACGCGCCGAGAAGGACCTCACCGGGCTGACACCATCGATCGACAAGCCGACGGGCGTGCCGGTCGAGTACGCCGACTACGCCAACCTGATGTTCGACCTCCAAATCGTCGCCTTCCAGACCGACTCGACGCGCGTCGTGACGATGATGATGGGGCGCGAGGGCAGCATGCGGACCTATCCGGAAATCGGTGTTCCGGACCCGCACCACCCGCTGACGCACCATCGCAACAACCCGGAGTGGGTCGAGAAGGTCACCACCGTCAACACCATGCACATGGCGCTGTTCGCCGGCTTCGTGAAGAAGATGAAGGAGACGCCGGACGGAGACGGCACGCTGCTCGATCACTCCATGCTGGTCTACGGCAGCGGACTCAGCGACGGCAACAAGCATCTCCACGACGATCTCCCCGTCGCCATCGTCGGCCGCGGCGGCGACCTGCGGCTCGGCCAGCACATCGTCTATCCGAAGGACACCCCGATGACCAACCTGTACCTGACGGTGCTCGACCGGATCGGGGTGCACCCGGAACAGGTCGGTGACAGCACAGGCCGCATCGAGCACCTGTCGGACGTCTAGCAGGTGCGGAAAAAGTGGCGCTCGCGGACTTCCGCCTGAAGGCGGAAACTACAGGAACTCCAACTAAGGGCTCTCAGGAACTCCAACGAAGGGCCCTGTAGCTTCCGCCTTTAGGCGGAAGTCACACACTCTCTAGTGGCCGCCTTTTTAGGCGGAAGTCGCTCACTCTCTAGTCGGGGTTCAGCGCCGTGGCGAGGGGATGGCGAGCCACCCTACAACCGCGGCGCCGTCGGCTTGATCGGAGCGCGCCACGACACGACGCCCTTGGCCTTCGTTTTCCTCTTGAACACCTTGTCGCCGGTGGTGACGTACATCTCGTCCATGTTGGCGCCGCCGAACTTGACGCTCGACATCGACAGGGATCGAACGGGCCCCGGGATGATGGCGTGGCATTTTCCAATCTGATCGAAGACCTGGACGCCAAGCGCCGTGGCGATATAGACATTGCCGTTGGCGTCGCCCGTCATGCCGTCGGCGCTGCTGCGCGTCGCGGCGTCGGGCATGTGCAGGTAGAAGTAGCGCTGCTTGTGCGCGAGCGACCCGTCCGCCTGAATCTGAAAAGCCCACGAGAGCTGTCCCGCGTAGTCGGACACGTAGAGCAGCGTCTGATCCGGCGAGAACATCACGCCGTTGGCATACTCGATCCCTTCGTCGACCACGCGAGGCTTGCCGCCCTTGGGGATGAACCAGACCTTTTTCGCTGCTGAATCGGTGAAATAGAGATCGCCGTTCGCGTTGATGGCGAGGTCGTTGACCGTGGCGTCCTCCGCCACCAGCTGCGGCGTCCCCGCCGCATCGTAGGCGACGATCTGTTTGCTGCGGGTCGCCCCTGCGTAGAGCCTGCCATCGGGACCGAACATCATGCCGTTGGCGCCGCTCGTGTTCTCCGCGAAGACGCTGACCTTTCCGTCGGGCGCGACCTTGTGAATGCGATTGTTCGCCGGGTCGCTGAAGAACATCTCCCCCTTGTCGTTCACCGCTGGTCCGTCGGTGTGGCGATGTCCTTCGCTCACGAGCTGCCACTCTTCGCCGGGAAGCAGGGTCTGCAGCACGTCCTGTCGGGACTTGCCCTCCGGGTTGGCCTTCAGGGGGGCGGGCCAGCCGCGCCACAACCAGCGCAGGGCGTCGGGGAAGAGCTGCGCCGCATGCCGGGAGTTGTGCTCGCCGTCACCCCATTCATGACGGACGTCGTAGCCGGCATATTCGAGGGCGGACAGCATGTCCTGGTTGGCGATGAACCAGCTGCCCGTGTAGTTGTTCAGATCGTTCTGGCCGTCCTGCAGAAACACGCGCAGAGGCTTCGGCTCCGTCTTACGGATCAACACCGGGAATTGGTTACCGCCGCGCAGCCCCACATAGGTGCCGATGCCGCTGAACACGCGCCGGAAGGCATCCGGACGCTGCCACGCGGCCGCGAACGCGGCGATGGCGCCGCTGCTGTTTCCGGCGATGGCGCGGTCGTTGGGATCCGACGACAGCGAGAGGTTGTGCGTCTTTGCCACGAACGGCAGCAACTCGTCGACCAGGAAACGGGCGTAGTCGTCGCTGACGGCGTCGTACTCGAAGCTGCGGTTCATCCGGTCCAGCGCCTCCGAGTGCGGCGCCTTGACCCGGCCGTGCATGACGAACACGCCGACGAGTGGCGGGATGGCCTTCTGGTGAATGAGATTGTCGAACACCACAGGCGCGTTGTACTGGAGTCCGTCCTGGAACACCATCACCGGCGCCGGCTTCGAGCGATCGAGCTCGGCCGGAACGTAGACCCAGTATTCACGCCAGGTGCCCGGATACACCTTGCTCTGCGCGAATTCCCCCTTGATGACTTCACCCGTGGGCGTGCCCGGCTGAACGCGCGAATCGGGACCGGGTTCGGGGCCCGGCCGCGGCGCCTGGGCGGCGGCGGGCAGGACGAGTACGCAGAGCAGAAACGCCGCGCGCGTGAGTAAATGCATGAACCTCCACCTCATAGAGCGCCTCGATGATATGGATCGGTTTCCGCCGAATCAAGGCGAGAATGGCTCACCATGACGTTCGCGATCGAACCGCCCATCGCCCCGATGCTGGCAAAACTGACCGCCGACCTGCCCGTCGCGGATGGATTTCTCTACGAGCCGAAGTGGGACGGCTTCCGCGCCATCGTCTTTCGCTCGCAGTCGGACGTTTTCATCCAGAGCCGCGACCTGCGTCCTCTCGACCGATACTTTCCAGAGCTGCACGATGCGCTGATCGAGCTGCTGCCGGCCGGCTGCGTGCTGGACGGCGAGATCGTTATCGTCACGCCGAAGGGGCTGGACTTCGATGCGCTGCAGCTTCGCCTGCACCCGGCCGCGTCGCGCGTCGCGAAACTGGCGAAGGAGACCCCGTCGGCGTTTGTCGCATTCGACCTGCTTGCCGAGGAGGGGCGCGACCTTCGCGGGCTGACCCAGGCGGAACGCCGGGCGAAGCTCGAAAAAATGCTGGCAGGCGCGCGCTCCCCGCTGCACCTGACGCCCGCGACCCGCGATGTCGCGATCGCGCGCGACTGGCTGGCGCGATTCGAAGGGGCCGGTCTCGACGGCGTCATCGCCAAGCCCGAGGCCGCCGCCTACGAGCCCGGCAAGCGCGCGATGCTGAAGATCAAGCACGCGCGTACCGCCGATTGCGCGGTGGCGGGATTCCGGTGGCACAAGAGCGGGAACGACGCGATTGGCTCGCTGCTGCTCGGCTTGTACGACAATCGCGGCACGCTGCATCACGTCGGAGTCACGTCAGCCTTCAGCATGGCCAGACGCCGCGAGCTCGTTACGGAACTGGCGCCGCTGCGGCAGGGCGCACTCGACGACCATCCATGGAAGGACTGGGCCGGCGCGAGCGGCGCCGGGACGACGCGCATGCCGGGGGGGCAGTCGCGGTGGAGCGCCGGCAAAGACCTGTCGTGGGAGCCGCTCCGCGTCGAGCGCGTCTGCGAGGTCAAGTACGACCATATGCAGGGCGATCGGTTCCGCCACGGCACTACTTTCACACGTTGGCGCCCCGACAAGCCTGCCCGGGACTGCCGCTACGATCAGCTTGAGGTCACGGCCGCGTACGAACTCGAAAAGGTGTTTGGCGCAGGGAGACGCGAATGAGCGCATCTGGCGTACCGATGAAGGATATCCAGGCGTTGGCCAAAACGCTTGGGCGGAGCCACGAGCTTGCGGAGGCGCTGTGGCAGACTGGCTGGTAAGCAGAGGATATGACTGTGATCACAGATTTCCGCTTCGCGCTGAGGTCCCTTGGCAGGGTAAAAGGTCTCGCGGCCACCGTCGTCCTGACGCTCGCGCTCGGCATCGGCGCCAACGCCGCCATTTTCAGCGTCGTTCGCGGCGTCCTGCTCCGTCCCCTCGCGAACCAGGATGAGGACCGCCTGATCTACATTCGGCAGAGCGCACGCGGGATCGGCGCCGAGAACGCGAATTTCTCCGTGCCGGAAATCCGCGACCTGCAGTCCCGGATCACCACCCTGACCGCATTCGGCGACTTTTCGACCGTCGAGTTCACCATGATCGGCCTCGGCGAGCCGCGCGTCGTCCGCGCCGGCGTGGTGGGCGGTTCCTATTTCCAGGTGATGGGGCTCCGGCCGGCGCTCGGCCGCCTGCTCGATGCCACGGACGACGGGCCGAAGGCGGCCGGCGCCGCGGTCCTTACTTACCGTTTCTGGACGACGTCGCTCGGCAGCGATCGGTCGGTTCTCGGCAAGACGATCAGGCTCGCCGATCGCTCCGCAACGATCGTCGGTGTACTCCAGCCCGCCGTCGCCTATCCGGCCGAAACAGAGATCATCGCGAACGTGGTCACCAGCCCGCACCATCTGTCTGCCACGATGGTCGACGGGCGCGTTCACCGCATGACGGAACTGTTCGGCCGGCTCGCGCCTGGCACCGACGTCGAGGCAGCGCGCGCGGAACTGCGCACCGTGCACGCGTCGATCGTGAGTCAGCACCCCGACGCGTATCCTCAGAATGCCGACTTCCGCATCGACGCCGTCAAGCTGCGCGACCAGGTCACCTCCTCGGCGAAGACCGTCCTCCTGGTGCTGCTCGCGGCGTCAGGCCTCGTGTTCGTGATCGCGTGTTCGAACGTGGCCAACCTGATTCTTGCGCGTTCGGTGCGTCGCGAAGGGGAGTTGGCGATTCGCGCGGCCCTCGGCGCGAGCACGGCGGCGCTGCGGCGCACGCTGCTTGCGGAGAGCATCCTGCTATGCGGCGCCGGGGCCATCATCGGGGTCCTCCTGGCGCGTCCGATGGTGGCAGTGCTCGCGAGGTACGCGGCTCGCTTTTCGGTGAGGGCGCTCGACGTTCAAGTCGACGCGACCCTGCTGTGGGTGGGCGTCGGGCTCGCGCTTGCCGCCGCAGTGCTCCTTGCTTACGTTCCCCGGCTGCCGTCTCCCGACGCGTCAAACGGACTCGGTCTTTCGAGCGGCAACCTGCGGATCACCTCAGGGACGAACCGGCGTCTCCGGCTCTTCGCGGTCATTCAGATTGCCGCGTCGTTCGTGCTGTTGGCCGGCGCCGGCATGCTGCTCGCGACGTTGATGGGGCTGCAGCGATCACCGGCGGGATTCGAGACGCGCAATGTGCTCGCGCTCAACGTGCCGGTCGTCTCGTACGATCGGAAGCCGCACGAGCTTGCGCGCATGTACAAGGAAGCAATCCGGCGCATCTCGGAGTTGCCGGGTGTCGATCGCGTAGCGGTCGGCACGACCGTGCCGTGGCGCGACGCCGGAGGTTTCGGTCCCGGCTTCCAGTTCTCCGTCGAGGGCTACGCCAAGGCGAATGGCGAAGAGGATCCGCGCGCGCGCTTCCGCACCATCTCGCCCGGGTTTTTCGCGGCGCTTGGCGTGCCGATCATCGCCGGACGTGACTTCAACGAGGCGGATCGCCACGACGCCGAGCCCGTCGTCATTGTCAGCCAGAGCGTGGCGCAGCGCATGTTCCCGAATCAGGACGCCATGAACCGCCGCTTGATGTGGACGGATCCGGTCATGAAGTTCATCGACGTCAAGACGACGCCGCGCCGCATCGTCGGAGTGGCGGCCGACATCGACGATGAAAATATCGTTCCCGGTCCCGCGCTGAGCGTCTACCAGCCCTTCGAGCAGGAAATCGGCGGCGGCCGGATGTTCGTGCACGCGCGAACGGATCCGTATGCCCTCGTCCCCGCGATCACCCGCATCATCCGCGAACTGTCGCCGGAACAGCCGGTGGAAAAACCCGCGACTCTCGACGACGTCCGCGCCGAGGTGCTCGCGCCGGAACGGTTGAACGCGCTGGTCTTCGGCGGCTTCGCGACGGTCGCGCTGATCATCGCGGTCGTTGGAGTCGCCGGTGTGCTCGCGTTTTCCGTCAGCGCGCGGACACGCGAGTTCGGCATCCGGCTGGCCGTTGGATCGGCGCCGCGGCACCTGCAGACGAGCGAACTCGGCGAAGGGGCTGAGATCGCGGCGGCCGGAATCGTAGCCGGTGTGGAAGGCGGGTTCGCCCAGGCGCGGGTTGTCGGCAGTT
>JANPCT010000032.1:0-10013 GCA_031431095.1 Acidobacteriota bacterium
TTGTCGAACTCGGCGGTCTTGCGCAGCAGGCGATCGTAGAACTCGTCGCGCTGTTTCTGCAGCTCGGCGGCCTCGAGGCCTGAGTCGGCCGGGTCCGGATCGGTCGCCGCGGCCGCGCGGTCGGATGTGTCGTTCAGTTCGTCTTCCATATCAGTGCACAGTTTACAGGTGGTGGGGTTTTCACCGGCTGGGACAGTTCGACCGTTGACGGTTCCGCGGCCGCCGCTGAACTGCTAGCTGTTGTCGAAGACCCTGTTGATCGTCCGGGACAGGCTGTCGACCACGTTGATCGCGCGCGAGTACCGCATCCGCGTCGGACCGATGATGCCGACGGCGCCCCTCCGCTTGCCGTCCGTGTAGGTGGACGTGACGACACTGAAATGCTGCAGATCGGGATCCTGATGCTCCGACCCGATGAAGACCGTCAGCCCGCTGCCGTCCATGCACGCGTCGATCAGCTGCACGAGACGCGTCTTCTCCTCAATCAAGTGCACCAGGGACTTCATCGTCGCGAGCGTGGATTCGGGATCGTGGCCGGCGGTCACTTCGAACAGCAGTGCGGTCCCCTGGATGTAGATGGACGGCTGACGCTCCAGCCCTTCGAACGAGGAGCTGGCGAGCCGGAGCGCGCGCGACATCAACTCCCCGTAGGTCGTCTGATCCTCGCGCAGCCGATCGAACACGGCCTGCCGGACCTCGCTGAGCGAATGCCCCTTGAACTCCGTATTGATGAAATTGGCGGCCTGCTGGAGTTCCGTCGTGCCGAACGGCTCGCTCGGTTCGATCACCTTGTGGGATATATGCCCGCCGGTCGAGACCAGCACCACGAGCACCTTCCGGGCGTCGAGCGGCACGAAGTCGAGGTGCTCGAAGGTCGCCTCCGTGGCGGGGATCATCGCAAAGCCGACCTGCTGCGATGCGCGGGAAATCTCCTGCGACGCGTGCGAGAGCACGTCCTCGACTGTGCCGGCCCGGCGCAGCCGTTCTTCCACGCCCGGCGCGAATCGCGCGGTCCGCCGCTCGGAGAGCAGCTGATCGACGTAGCTGCGGTAGCCCATGTCGGTCGGGACACGGCCGGCTGAGGTATGCGGCTGCCGGACGTAACCGAGCTCTTCGAGCCGCGCCATCACGTTGCGAAGGGTTGCGGAGGAGATTCCGAAGCCGCGGCTCGCCAGCCAGAGCGACGAGATCGGTTCCCCGTGATCGATGTAGGCCTGGACCAGAGCCCCGAGGATCCGTCTATCTCGTTCCGGTAGTTCAGGATGACGGGTCATGGTGTTTCTGGCAGTCAGGGTGTCCGAGTGCTAAAACATTATACATGATCGACTCCGGCGGCGGGATATCAGCTCCCGCGGCTCTCGCGCGCGCGCTGCAGGCCGGATGACGCACCAGCTCTGCTATAGACGGGCTCGGGCCCAGAGCGTCGCCGCCGCGCTGCGCGATTCCGCCGCAATCGCACCGCTATCATGATGCTGCAACGCGCTGTTGCGGACGAGGACCCTGCCAGCCACCATCGCCAGCCGCACATCGGTGCCTCGTGTGGCATAGACGAGCGTCGACCAGGGGTCGGGGTCGGGCGCCTGATGCACGCCATCTCGGCCGACCAGGATCAGATCGGCTCGCTTGCCGCGTTCGATCGACCCGATCTCGGCGCTCATGCCCAGCGCCCGGGCGCCTTCGCGGGTCGCCATCCAGAGGGCATCGCGCGCGCTGAGCGCTCCGGGCCGTTGCCGGACGGACTGCAGAGTCGCCGCGAGGCGCATCTCCTCGAACATGTCGAGCCGGTTGTTGCAGGCGGCGCCGTCGGCGCCGAGCGAGACGGAAATGCCGCGTGCGCGCATCTCCACGATCGGCGCCAGCCCCGAACCGAGCTTGAGGTTCGAACTGGGACAGTGCAGCACCTTGACGTCACGCTCGGCGAGCAGCGCCTGCTCGGCGTCGGTCACCCACACGCAATGAGCCGTGCACAGATGCGGCGTTGCCAGGCCTGTGTCCGCCAGGTACTCCAGGTTGCTCATGCCTCCGGAAAGCCTCCGGACCGCTTCAACCTCGTCGCGATTCTCCGACGCGTGGGTGTGGATGATGACCCGATCGCGGGCGGAGAGTTCCGCAACGGCCTCGAGCAGCGCGCGGGAGCACGACACCGCAAAGCGCGGCGCGAACGCGGCATGCAGCCGGCCGTCGGCGCGCCCATCCCAGCGCTTCCGCAGCGCGACGCTTTCGTCGATGGACGCCTGGGTCTTCTCCTGCAGACGCGCCGGGACTTCGCGGTCCGAATCCATCATGCACTTGCCGACGACGGCTCGCAGGCCCATCTCGTCGAGGGCCTCGAACACCACGTCCGTGTCGTGCACCGTCTCCATCGTCAGCGCGGTCGTGGTGCCGGTCAGCAGCAGCTCGCTCGCCGCCAGCCGCGTCGAAGCGCGCAGGGTCGCGGGCGTGTGCGCGGCTTCCATCGGCCAGATACGGCGGCGGAGCCACTCGAGCAGCGGCATATCGTCGGCGTAACCGCGGAACAGCGTCTGGCACAGGTGCACGTGCGTCTGGATGAAGCCGGGCAGGAGATACGCCCCCGCGGCGTCGATGACCGCATCGTGCGCGTCCGCCGGCTCGTCACCCACCGCCGCGATCCGCCCATCACGCACCGACACCGATCCCTCGACGATGTCGAGCGCATCGTTCATGGTGAGGATGGTGGCGTTCCGGATCAGTGTCGACACGGGTGCCTCTCACTCGAAGGGTCGAAGGCCGTCGAAGGATCACCCAAACTTATTGTTCTTCGATTGTCTTCGAATCCTTCGACGCTTCGAGTGGATCGTGGTGTCACACGCTCATCGTGGCTTTTCATTGGCGGGGCGGTGCCACTTCATCGACAGGCTCGAGACATCCTTGCCGTGCCGGACGGCAATGAGTTCCGCCAGGATGCTTATGGCGATTTCGGCGGGTGACACGGCGCCGATGTCGAGACCGATGGGGGCGTGCACGCGGGCCAGGCACTCGAGCGGCATACCCTCGGCTTCGAGGGCGTCGAAGATGCGGGCGACTTTGGCACGGCTGCCGATGAGCCCGAGATTGCGTAGGTCGCGCGCCGCCATGGCGCGGACGGCCTCGAAGTCGTGGGTGTGGCCGCGCGTGACGACGACTACGAATGCGGAGGAGGGCACGTCGGCGCGGTGGAGCCACGCGGCGAGGTCGTCCACTTCGATGGTGTCGGCGCCGGGGAAGCGCTCGGCGTTGGCGAACTTCTCCCGGTCATCGACGACGTGCAGGCGGAAACCCGCGTCCGTCGCCATGCGGCCGAGGTGCCAGCCGACGTGGCCGGCGCCGATGACGTAGAGCGCGGGTGCCGGTGCGATCGGGTCGATGTAGACCTCCATCTGGCCGCCGCAGATCAGGCCTGACTCCTGGACGAAATCGTCGTTCAGATCGTACTTTACAAGCGCGGGCTTGCCCGTCGAGATGGCTTCCCGCGCCCTGCCGAGAGCGTCATTTTCGTAGCAGCCGCCGCCAATCGTGCCGACCGTGCGTCCATCGGCGAAGACCAGCATCTTGGCGCCCGTGCGCTGCGGCGTGGAGCCGCTGGCGCGCACGATCGTCACCAGCGCGCTCGGCTCGCCGCGTTCGAGGGCGGCCGCGGCAGCGGGGAGGACCTCGTCGTTCAGACGAGAACCTCGATTTTCGACTTCTTTTTCAGGCTCTCGATGAAGGCTTCGGTGTGCTGCTGCTTCTTCTGCTCGCCGAGGAACTGCTTGATCTGCTGCGCCGACTCGTCGAACGGCACCACGCGCGACGGCTTGTGGTCGCTCACCTTGATGATGTGGTAGCCGAATTGCGTCGTGACGAAGTCGCTGACCTGGCCGGGCTTCAGCTCAAAGGCGACCTTGTCGAAGGCGGGGACCATCTGCCCCTTGGGGAAGTAATTCAAGTCGCCGCCCTGCGACGCGCTGCCGTCCTGTGAGTGCTCTTGGGCCAGCTTCGCGAAGTCACCGCCGGCCTTGACCCGTTTCAGAACCGCGTCGATCTCCGCGCGCGCCTTTTTCTTAGCGGCAGCGTCGGCCTTCTCGTCGACGCGCACGAGGATGTGGCTGGCGCGGACCGACTCGTCCTGCTTGAAGCGGTCGGGGTTCTTCTCGTAGAACTCCCTGGCCTCGACGTCGCTGGGACCCGGCATGGCGCCGGTCTCGGCTTCCATCAGCTTGGTGACGCTGAGATCGATGCGCGCGTCCTTGCGCAAGCTGTCGACCGACATGCCGCGCTCCTTGAGCGCCGCCTCGAACTTTTCCTGCGTCGGAAACTGGCTGCGCAGCTGCGTCATCTTGGCGTCGATCTCGGTGTCGGGGATCTTGATGCCACGGTTGCGGCTCTCCTGCGACAGCAGCGTGTAGACGACCAGCTGGTCGATCGCGCCGCGCAGGATCTCGTCCCTTCGCTCCGGCGGGATCGGCTGGCCGGCGCGCGCCTCCATCGTGTGGATGATGCGATCGAAGTCTTCCTTCTTCACGTCTTCACCGTTGACGCGCGCAATCACCGCGGGCAGGGTCGCCGGGACGGGCTTGGGCGGAGTCGCCGCGGGCGGTTGCCCCGGCGTGCCGGGCGCGGCGGCGGCAGGCGCACCGGACCCGGCGGGGGTCGCGGCCGTAGTGCCGGCCTGGCCAGCCGGTGCCTTACGGCACGCGCCGACGGACGTCGCCAGCACAAACACACACAGAAAGACCTTGGATCTCACGTCAACCTCGAAAGTAATGGAATGGAACCCTCTGATTCTAGCATCCCCCAGCCCGCCACCCGGGTGCGGGCTTTCCGTCCTTCACTCGAAGGAATCGAAGGAGATAGTCCTTTAAGGTTGTTGGTTCCTCCGACTGCCTTCGCTTCCTTCGACCTCTTCGAGTGAAAAACGGTGGAAGCCGATTAGAACTGATGAGCCGCGCAGAACTCCGTCGGCTCGGTGCCGGCGCGGAACGATTCGCGGAAGACCTTCGGGCAGGCCGGCGTCGCCAGCTTGCCGGTGTCCTTGTCGATGTCGATGAAGACGATGCCGTCGGGGACGTCGAACGTCTGGTTGGCGTGGCCGGCGAGCGCGCGCGCCATGAACTGTGTCCAGATCGGCAGCGCCGCCTGGGCACCGCTCAGGCCGAGGGCCTGGTTGTCGTCGAGGCCAACCCACACGACCGTGAGCAGCTCGGGTGTGAAGCCGACGAACCAGGCGTCGCGCAGATCGTTGGTGGTCCCCGTCTTGCCGGCGCCGTCGAGCGTGAAGCCGTTGCCGCGGGCGGCGGCCCCGGTGCCCTCGTTGAGGACGCTGCGCATCATGTTGGTCACGAGGTAAGTGGTGTCCTTGCGCGCGACGGATTTCATCGGCGGCACGTCGATCGCCACATCCGTGCCGGCGCCAATGATGCGGCGGACGGCGCGCAGCGGCCGCAGGCTGCCGCCGTTGGCAAACACGGTGTAGGCGCTGGCGATGTCGAAGGGCGTCGCCTCGAAGACGCCGAGCGCAATCGACGGGTACGCCTTCGGGGTGGCGCCGATCCCGAACCGCCGCCAGAAGGAGGCGACGTTGTCGAAGCCCACCAACTCGGCAACCTTGATGGTCGCAATGTTGCGCGACAGCGCCAGCGCGCGCCGCAGCGTGATCGGCCCGTCGTACTCGTTGTCGTAATTGCCGGGCGTCCACTCCTGCTCATTGAAAATGAAGGACGTCGCCTCGTCCTCGACGATGGTCGCCGGCGTGATGTCGGTGCGTCCGTCGGCTTGGGCGCGCTCGAATGCCGCGAGGTAGACAAACGGCTTGAACACGGACCCGGGCTGCCGCCTGGCGCTCACGGCGCGGTTGTACTGGGACTGGTTGTAGGACCGTCCGCCGACCATGGCGAGAATCTCGCCGGTGCGCGGGTCGATGGCGATCAGCGCTGCCTGGGGGAAGCGCGGCTTCCGGCGCGCCAGGATGGCATCGACGCGCGTCAGCCCCTCCCGGACCGCGTCCTGCGCGAGACGCTGCATCTGGAGATCGAGCGTGGAGTAGACGTCCACAGCGCCCGTGGCCTTCGAGCGCTCCTGGATTTCCTGGGTGAGATAGTCGACGAAATACGGCGCTTCCGATTCGAGGGCCCGCGCCACGATCTGCACCGGCTCGCGCGACGCACGCTCGGCGTCGGCCGCGGTGATGAACCCGGTCTCGGCCATCGCGTGCAGGACCGTGTTGCGCCGCTCCCGGGCGCGCTCGGGGTTGTTGAACGGCGAGTAGCGCGGCGGCGCCTGGATGACGCCCGCGATCGTGGCCGCCTCGACCAGGCTCACATTGCTGACGTCCTTGCCGAAGAACAGTCGTGCCGCCTCCGGGACGCCGTGAATCGCGAACGACCCGCGCTGCCCCAGGTAGACGTCGTTCAGGTAGAGCTCGATGACCTTCTCTTTTTTCAGGCGCCGCTCGAGCGCGATCGACATCAGCCATTCGGTGAACTTGCGCCGTGGATCCTTCTCCCGCGCCCTGGCCATGCCCCACATCGAGGTAAGGAAGGTGTTCTTGACCAGCTGCTGCGTGATGGTGCTGCCGCCGCCGAGGTACTTCTTGCTGCCGAAGACGTTGGTGAAGACCGCGCGGGTCGTCCCGATCCAGTCGACGCCCGAGTGATCGTAGAAGCGGCGGTCCTCGATGGCGATCACCGCCTGCACCATGCGCGGCGCGATCGCGGATAACGGCACGTCGCGGCGCTTCTCGCGCCCCTCGGTGGTCAGCGCCGTGAGCAGCGGCGCGTCCAGCTCGATCGCTTCGAGGCGCGCTTTCCGGCCGACGACCTCAATCGCCTGGAGCGCGCCACCGCCGGTGCGGCCATCCAGCGCATCCGGACGGGGCGGCTGTCCCGGCCTGGGCGGCGGCCGGACGGTCACCGGGGCATACACCAGCCGGACGGTTTTCCCCTGCTGATCGCCGCTTCGTGGAATCATCGCAAGCGCGTCCCGTCCGATGGCGAACTCCCCCGGTTGGGCCACGCTCGCACGCTGTGCGTATCCGAGATCGTTCAGACGGTCGATGGTCTGCGCCAGCGTGATCCGCTGTCCGCGCCGGATGGTCAGGGGGCGCGCGAAGATGCGCGGTTCGGTGCGCTGGAATTCGCCGTGCATGCGCGCATCGATCATTCGGGAGAACTGGATGTAGTAGTAGCTGACCGCCAGCGCGCCAATGAGGAAAGGCACCCCGATCGCGAGTGCGGCGTAGAACTTCCAGCTGCGCCCGCGCAAAACAGGCACGCGCAGGCGGCTCGCTCATTTCGCGGCGGGTTTGGGCGGGCGAACCGTGGTCACCTGGATCAGCTGCAACCTGTATTGTATACCGGGCGTCTTATCCACTTATGCAAAGGAACGTCATGATTCATCGCTGGTTAACCAGGGGGTTCACTCGGGCGATCGCGGCCCTGATCGTGCTCGTCACGGCCCTGCCGGCCGCGGCCCAGTCGCAGGCGATCAACGGCAGCATCGAAGGGACCGTGAAGGACAGCAGCGGAGCCGCGCTCCCTGGGGTCACCGTCACGGTCACCAACACGGATACCGGCGCCCAGCGCATCGTCATCAGCAGCGACGACGGGGCGTATCGCGCGCCGCTTCTCACACTCGGCGGCTACGCCGTCGTCGCTGAGCTCCAGGGCTTCAAGAAGTTCGAGCAGAAGGGCATTACGCTGTCGGCCGGACAGACGGCGGTCATCAACGTGACGCTCGCGGTCGGCAATGTCTCGGAAACCATCACCGTCACCGGCGAATCCGCCATCGCCAATCCCGGCAAGATTGACCTCGGCCGAACCATCGGCGAGGCGGAGGTGAAGAATCTTCCGCTCGTGTCCCGCAACCCCTACAACTTCGCGTTCCTCCAGGCCAACGTCACCGGCTACGAGAACAACGAGTTCGGCGTGCCGCGCATCAACGCCAACGGGACGCAGATGCACACCAACTATCAGCTCGACGGAAATACCAACACCCAGAAGGATCGCGCCGGCCTTCGCATGCTTCCCGTGTCTGAAGTCCTGGTGCGCGAGGTGAGGCTCGTCACCAACGGGTTCGCGCCTGAGTTCGGACAGACCACCGGCATGGTCTACAACGCCATCACGCCGTCCGGCACCAACGCCTTCCATGGCTCGGCGAGTTTCCGCTTCAAGCGGAATCCCTTCTCGGAACGGCCGTTCTTCCTCGCCGCCGCCACTCGCAAGCCCGATACGGAAGCGAACGACCTCACCGCGGCCCTCGGCGGACCCATCCGCAAGGACCGGGTGCAGTTCTACGGCGCGTACGAGTACGTCGACCGCAGCCTCGTCACCGGCGGGCAGGTCGTCAACGTGACCCCGGGTAACGCCGGCCGTCTCGGCATCGTGCTGCCGTCGAGCGGCGTCATCCCGGCGCACCAGAAGGTGAACTTCGCCTTCGGGAAGACCGACTACACGCTCAGCCCCGGCAACCAGCTGGCAGTACGGTACTTCCTGTTCAAGAACTTCTCGACGCAGAACATCGGCGGCGGCTTGACGACGCCGGACCGCGCCACCGACTTCACGGACCGCATGGATTCGGCCTCGGCGCAGCTCGTCTCGACGCTGGGGCCGGCCACGTTGAATGAGCTTCGTGTCCAGTACGCGCGCCGCCACCAGTTCCGGACCCAGGGCATCTCGGTCGCCGGTCCCGCCGTCACGGTCACCGGCGTTGCGGCATTCGGCGGGGCGCGCCTCGGCGACACCAACAGCGTCGGTTTCGATTTCAACCAGGGCATCACGCAGGTGATCGACAACCTGAGCTGGCTGCGCGGCAAGCACGGACTGAAAGTCGGCATCGACGCGCAGTGGATCGCGGATCGTCGCGTCCGCGGCGAGCAGTTTCACTACACCTTCCCGAGCGTCGACGCCTACCTCGCGGCGAAGGATGGCCAGAATCCGCTGGGGTACACGACATTCCAACAGCTGTTCGGCAACCGCGCTGCCGACTACAAATCGGGCTTCTACGGGCTGTTCGCGCAGGACGACTGGCAGGTGACCCCACAGCTCAAGGTGCTCTACGGCGTCCGCTACGACCTGTTTGACGTGCCGTCGGCTCGTCCCTTCGCCGCGAATTCCTACTCGCAGGGTTTCACCATCGACAAGAACAACGTCGGCCCGCGCGCCGGGTTGTCGTGGGCGGTGGATGCTTCGGCACGCACCGTGGTGCGGGCGTCGACCGGCTTGATGTACGAGCCGCCGCTGCTCGACTTCTACGACAACGCGATCCTGAACAACGGCGATCCCGCGAGCTTTACGGTGGCGGCCTCCGGCGCCAGCGCAGGCGCACCGCCATTCCCGGCGAGCCTTGCCAACGTGCCCGCCTCGTTCGTGCTGCCGCGCCAGAGCATCACGGTCGTGGACCCGGAGTTCAAGACGCAGTCGGCGTGGCTGAGCAACGTCCAGATCGAGCGCGCACTCACCAGCAATCTCGCGGTCTCGGCCGGCTACGTCAACTCGATCGGCCGCAACCTGCCGGTCCTCATCGACGTGAACCTGGTTCCGACTGCCGCCACGCTGCCGGACGGCCGTGCGATCTACTCGAGAGCCGTGAGCGCCGCGACGCGCGTGAATCCGACGTTCGACCAGGTCAACATGTTCAAGTCGATCGGTGAGGCCGCCTACAACGCCTTCACCGCGACGATGACGAAGCGGATGACGCACGGATGGATGGCGCAGGCGACCTACACGCTGGCGCGGGGCGAGGACAACGGCCCCCTCACCGGGGCCTATGTCGTCGGCAGCGGTGATGACCGCGTGTCGGATCCGGGCAACCTGGATCGCGACCGCGGCGTCACGCCGTTCAACCAGCTGCACACCTTCTCGCTCTCGAGCGTTATCGCTCCGCGCGTGTCGGACACCACGGCAGGGGCCGCGATCTGGAACAACAACCAGGTGGGCATCATCCTGCAGGCGAACAGCGGCCTGCCGTTCAACCTGAGGGCGGCAACCGACCTGAACCTGGACGGCGTGACCAACGATCGTCCCGCCGGCGTCGAACGC
>JANPCT010000033.1:0-1542 GCA_031431095.1 Acidobacteriota bacterium
CGACGACGGTGATCTCCCGATCGGCACCCGCATCGGCGATTACGAAATCACCGCGTTGCTGGGGTCCGGCGGCATGGGGCACGTGTTCCGTGCCAGGCACCTGCGGCTCGAGTGCGACCATGCGATCAAGGTCCTGCGCGCAGCAGGCGACCTGAACGCCGACCGGAGTCTGCTTGCGGAGGCCCGCCGGGCCGCGCGCCTTGCCCATCCGAACATCTGCACCGTGTACCACGTGGGTCAGCACAACGGTCGCGCCTACTTGATCATGGAGCTCGTGCAGGGCGTCACGCTGGAGCATCGTCTCCGCGGCGGCCCGCTGCCCTTCGGAGCCGCACGCCGATACGCGCTGGAGATTGTCGACGCCCTCGCGCACGCGCATGAGTCCGGCGTGATTCATGCGGACCTCAAGCCCGCCAACATCATGGTCACCCGGCAGGGCCACGTGAAGGTACTGGATTTCGGAGTCGCCCGTCTCATGCCGGGATCGGGAACGGGTGAGTCCGTCACCTGGGAAGATACGGAACGTTACGTTCCCGTTGGGGGCACGCTGCGCTACATGCCGCCCGAGGCGTTGCGCGGCGAACTGTCTGACGCGCGCGGCGACTTGTGGGCGTTCGGCGTCGTCCTCTACGAGATGGTCACCGGACGGGCGCCGTTCAACGGCCGGACTGCCTTTGAGCTGAGTTCCTCGATCCTCAACAAGGCGCCGGATCCCTTCGCTTCGAACGTACCTCACGGGGTCGAGCGGATCGCGTACAAGTGCCTCGAGAAGGATGTCGGCCGCCGATACCAGACGGCCGGTGAGGTACGGACGGCGTTAGAGGAACCGGATCCTGCGCCGGCGTCAGGTCCCAAGCCACGTGCGTCCGCGTGGCGCTGGCTCGCGGCAGCGATTCTGGCCGTTCTCCTCTCCGGCGGCGGATGGTGGCTGACGACGCGTTCGCGCTCGCCGCGCGATCGCGTCTCAATCGCCGTGCTGCCGATGGAGAGCCTCTCGGGAGGTGGGGATGAATCCTTCGCGGACGGCGTGACGGAAGTGCTGATCGGGGATCTCGCCCAGGTGCGCGCGATTCGAGTGATCTCGCGTCAGTCCACGTTGTCGTATCGCGGCATGAAAACAGCGCCGGCGGAGATCGCCCGATCCCTTGGCGTGGACTACCTGGTCAAGGGCACCGTGACCCGCGCGGGGTCCCAGGTCCGCATCACGGCCCAGCTGATCGATCCGTTCTCGGACGATCTTCTTTGGAGCGGCGCGTTCACCCGTCCAGTGGCCGACGTGCTGACCCTGCAGAATCAGGTGGCTCACGACGTCGCGCGGCACGTTGCCGTGACTATCCGGCCCGATGAGGAGCAACGGTTCGTGCAGCTTCGCCCGGTGCAACCCGAAGTGGCGGAGGCCTACATCAAAGGCCGCTCGCTGTGGAACATGCGCTCAAGGAGCGCGCTCGAGCAAGCCGCCGAGGCCTTCAACGAAGCGATCCGATTGGACTCCGAGCATGCACAATCGTATTCGGGGCTGGCCGACACCTACGCAGTGCAGGC
>JANPCT010000034.1:0-1571 GCA_031431095.1 Acidobacteriota bacterium
CGGTGCGGTTCTCCAAGGCCGTCTACGTCCTTCACGCGTGTCAGAAGAAGTCCCGTCGCGCAATTGCCACGCCGAAGAGCGAGCTGGATCTCATCGGAGTACGGCTCTCGCGCGCCAAAGAGGACTATGAAGCATGGCTAAGAAGTCGTTCATTCCCGTGACCGCCAGTTCGGGCAATGTGTTCGCCGATATCGGCGTGCCCGAGCCCGAAGAGGAGTTGGCGAAAGCGCAGCTCGCGAGCCGCATTCGTGCGATTGTTCGAGGTCGTCGCCTCACGCAAGTCGCTGCCGGCGCCGTCATGGGCATCGATCAACCGAAGGTGTCAGCGTTGCTGAGCGGTCGCCTGACGAGTTTCTCGAGCGAACGGCTGATGCGTCTCCTGACCAGGCTCGGCCAGGACGTTGAGATAGTCGTCAAGACGAAATCGCGCCGACAAGCACGTGGGCGGATCCGCGTCGTTCAAGAATCCCGCGCCTGATACGCGTTCGGGACCACGCATCGACGGTCCAAGGCTGCTTCCATCGATTACGGAACCGCTTCGATGAGGCAAATCCGTAAGCCGAACTGTTTCAGTTCAGCTTCTTCACCCACAGATTCCTCACCGAGACCTTCGTCGTCGCCTCGATCTCGATCCCGAACTGACCGGACCAGTTGTTCGAGGAAACCGGGTCGTCGTCCACCATCACGGCCATGAGCTGTCCATTGACGATGTGCAGGAACGTCCCGCCGCGCGCGATCACGACGTACTGATTCCACTCGTTTTGTTTGACCAGTTCCCCGAGTGCGGCGCGATCGCCGATCGTGCCCATGAGCCGCTTGCGCTTGTCACCGAAGCCTTCGACCACCTGCCCGCGCCATGCCAGAATCCGCATCGACGTGTTCTCTGAATAGAACTGACCGGTGTAGACACGACTGGGCCAGAAATCAGCCTGCGGACCCGTCATCATCCAGTTAAGATTGACCGGTCCGACGTTCGCCGTCACGTTCGCGGGAATATTCGCGAGCCACGGCAGGCCCGTGCGGCTGCGGTACTGCAGCCCCGTTCCGCCGCTGCCCTCGACTTTCACTTCGAACTTCAGGGTGAAGTCGTGCGCCGCGAGCTTGCGGTACGCGATGTAGCTGTTGCCGCTGGGATTGGCAGGCGTCGATTCACCGACGATCGCGCCGTCTTCGACCCGCCAGAACTTGGGATTGCCGTCCCACCCGTCCAGCGACTTGCCGTCGAAGATGGAAACGTATCCGTCGTGATCGTTGAAGTCGTACGGGGCGGGCTCGGTGAAGTTCATGCCGCCGCCGCGACCGCGGCCCGCTTGTGCGGCCGGCGCCTGGCGGGCCTGCAGGTGGACGGCCGTGCCGAGTGCCAGACCGAGCGCAAATGTCACGACCGCCGGCGCCAGCGTCTTCTTCATGTGACCCTCCCATTCGTGCGCCGCGAGCATACTCCGGTGCACGTGGGCGGAACGAGCGCCGCGTGTGTTGCGCACAGTGAAACGCGTCGCCCCGGAGATGCCAGGCGACGAATGCTCGCCTCGGTCGAACGGCACATCGAGAATATCTACGGCGAACTGACC
>JANPCT010000035.1:0-1700 GCA_031431095.1 Acidobacteriota bacterium
CCCGATGAGCGCACCGACTCCAACGCCGACCGCACCCCCACCGCGACCGGCCGCGCTGGCGAAGACCACCGCGATGGCACTGCTTGCAGCGGGCGCCATCCTGATCGCCATCGTGTTGCCGGCGGAATACGCGATCGACCCGCTGGGCACGGGCCGGTGGCTTGGATTGACCGACATCGCCTCGCCCGCCCGCGCGCCCGTCGTCGACCACGCGCCGGCGGGGGGCGCACAGGCTCCGCTGCGCCAGGGCGCTCTGGGCATCTATCCGGCCGAATTCAAGTTCGACGTCGTCGACATCACGCTCGAACCCTACGATCGCGTCGAATACAAGTACCGGCTCGAGAAGGACGCCACGATGCTGTATTCGTGGACCGCGAGCGCGCCGCTGCTGCACGACCTGCACGGCGAACGCGCGGCCGGGACGGGTGACGGCGTGCCCGCGGAAGAAAGTTACGACAAGCAGGACCGGCGCGCCGGCAACGGCAGCCTGACGGCGCCGTTCACTGGCATCCACGGCTGGTCCTGGGAGAACCCGGGCGGCCAGACGGTCACCATCCATCTCTCCAGCGCCGGGTTTTACACGTCGGCGGTCGAACTACGCTCCGATCGCACCCGGCGCGCGCACCCGCTGCGCTCGCCGGGAACGATCGCTGCGCCGCCCACGGGCGACGGCAGACAATGACGGCACCACACCGCAGCACCCAAGCTGCCGGCTACTTGGCGGGCTTCGGCACGATCTTTACCAGCACGGCCGCCATGTCGAAGACATCGTCTCCGAGCGCGTCGACGACGACGAAGACCCCGGGCTTGAGATCCGTCCGCGACGCTGTCCGCCCGTTGCGCTCGATCCGGGTCTTCGTGGTGAGCTCGATCTCGACCTCCGGTGGGTAGGTCTTGTTGGTCGTGTTCATCGTCAGCAGGTTCCTCTGCGCATCGATTTTGACGATGGTCCCGATGACGCGGAATCTGTCGTGGGCCTCGGAGCTCGCGGCGCCGATTACAAGAACCGACAGCACGACCAACCCGAAAAATCGTTGTCTCATGAGACAGTATTCTCCCGACGACGTCACTGACAGCATACAGTCTGCCGCGATCCCCCACATCGGTTCGATGGCGGCGCATCCCGCGTCGGGTTCGTCTCACGCCCGGGCGGGCAAATCCCGATTCGCATCTACCGGCCGAAAGGAAATGGGTGAAGCCGCACGCAACGCGAGTGGCCCCGCGTTTAACTCAAGCCCGCAGCCACCGCCGCCTTGCGGAGAACCTCAGCGGAATGTTCCAGGCGTTGCCGTTCATCGGCGCTGATCTCCGGTTCGAGCACCTCGGCGGCGCCCCGACTGCCCACGACCGTAGGCAGTGAAAGCGATACGTTCTTCAGGCCGAGTGCGCCTTCCTGCATGCGGGAGACGGTCAACACGCGGCGCTCGTCCCGCAGAATGCACCGGATCAAGTCCGCAGTCGCCAGGCCGATGGCGTGATTGGTCACGCCCTTGCGACGGATGATTTCGTACGCGGCGCACCGCACCTCGTCAGCCAGCGTCGTTTCACGCTGACGATCCCATCCAGTCCAGGCTCGCAACGGGGCGCCGCCGGCGCGTGCCGCGGTCCACAGCACGACCTCCGAATCGCCATGCTCGCCAACGACGTGAGCGTGGATGGAGTGCGGATCGACGCCGATGACGTGGCCGAGGACCTGCTTG
>JANPCT010000036.1:0-3609 GCA_031431095.1 Acidobacteriota bacterium
ATCCAGAACGACATCCTCAAGGAATTCATCGCGCAGAAGGAATACATCTTCCCGCCGCGCCAGTCGATGCGCCTGATCACCGACATCTTCGCGTTCTGCGCGAAGGAAGTGCCGCGGTGGAACACGGTCTCGGTCAGCGGCTATCACATCCGCGAAGCCGGATCGACGGCGGCCCAGGAGCTGGCCTTCACGCTGCGCGACGGGATCGAGTACGTGCAGTACGGCATCGATGCCGGGCTCGATGTCGACGACTTCGCGCCGCGGATCTCCTTCTTCTTCAACTCGCACAGCGACTTCTTCGAAGAGATCGCGAAGTTTCGCGCCGCCCGCAAGATCTGGGCTGACGTGATGAAAAACCGCTTCCACGCCCGGGACGAGCGCTCCTGGAAGCTGCGCTTCCACACGCAGACGGCCGGCGTCTCACTGACCGCGCAACAGCCGTACAACAACGTCGTGCGCACGGCGCTGCAGGCGCTGGCGGCGGTGATGGGCGGCACCAACTCGCTGCACACCAACTCGCTCGACGAGGCGCTCGCGCTGCCGACCGCCGCGGCCGCGACCCTCGCCCTGCGCACCCAGCAGATCATCGCGCACGAGAGCGGCGTCGTCAACGCCGTCGACCCGCTCGGCGGCTCATACTTCGTCGAGCGCCTGACCCTCGACATCGAGCGCGAGGCGCGCAACTACTTCGACATCATCGACCGCATGGGCGGCATGGTCGAAGCCATCGAGGACGGCTTTCCACAGCGCGAGATCGCCGAAGCGTCGTACCGATTCCAGCAGGCGGTCGAGTCGCGCGACAAGATCATCGTCGGCGTCAACGACTTCGTGCAGGACGGCGACGTCGGCATTCCCACCCTCTACATCGACGAGTCCACCGGCGATCGGCAGCTGGCGCGGTTGCAGGAGCTGCGCGCGAGCCGCGACAGCGCCGCCGTGCGCCGCTCGCTCGAGGTCTTGCAGGACACCGCGCGCGGCACCGGCAACACCATGTATTCCTTGATGGACTGCGTCCGCACCTACGCCACGATCGGTGAGATGTGCGACGCCCTCCGCGAGGTCTGGGGTGAGTACGAGGAAGTCCCGCTGATCTGAAGCCTACAGCCTATGAAGATTCGAGTCGTCATCGCCAAGCCCGGCCTCGATGGCCACGATCGCGGCGCCAAGGTGATCGCCCGCGCGCTGCGCGATGCGGGGATGGAAGTGATCTACACCGGCCTGCGGCAGACGCCCGAGCAGATCGTCGGCGCCGCGCTGCAGGAGGACGCCGACGTCATCGGCATGTCGATTCTCTCGGGCGCCCACATGCATGCGTGCCCGCGAGTGATGGAACTGCTCAAGGCCAAAGGGCTCGATCAGGTGCTGGTGCTGGTCGGCGGCATCATTCCCGACGTCGACATTCCGAAGCTGCAGGCGATGGGCGTGAAAGGCATTTTCCTGCCCGGAAGCTCCATGCAGCAGATCGTCGAGTTCATCACCGCCAACGTGCAGCCGCGCGCCGAGACGATCTAGACGCGCCGGCCGATCGTCACGACGGGCCCTGCGCGTGAGCATTCACGGCGCCGGCGAGGAGTACCGCGGTGAGTCCGCGCCGACGGTTCACGGGCAGTCTTTCTGCCGCGTGCGCCGACAGGTGAATGGACGATCGTCAGCGGAATCGATACAGACGGACCTCGGCTCGTTCCCAGCGTTCCGCCGCCACGCGCTCCAGCGCCGGATTGGCGTCCAGCAGTTGCAGAGTGCGTTCGCAGCGTACCGGATTGGTTTCGAGCGCACAGTTATAAGTGAGATGCGTCGCACCCTTGCGGTGCAGCGCGTCGACGCCTTCGGGTGAGGGGAACGCCTGTAAGGCCCGGTCCAATGTTTCATCGGAAGGCATGAACCCGCTGTAGCCGCCCACCAGGTGTGCCCAGTGCTTCGTCGAGAAGTACATGTAGTCCACGTCATGCCGCCGCGGCAGCTCCGCGAGGATCATGTCTGGCGTGACCCTGCCATAGATCGACGGGATGGTCGGCCAGTAGGACTCCAGGTGCGATTCGAGCCGAAGGTCGGCGAGCACCGCGAGAGTCAGCGCGGCACAAAGCACGCTCCGCGCTCCGGGTGACGGCGCCCGGCGCAGCAGCCGGCTGGCGCCGAAGGCGGCCAACAGCGCGAGTGCGCTACCGACCACCACGCTGAAGCGCGCCGGCACGCGCATGCCGCGGTGCACGACCGAGCGCCTGTACAGATCGTCGTAGGTCAATCCATTGAATCCCAGCGACCAGTCGAAACTGGCGGCCGCCGAGACGATCGTCGCAATCGCGGCGCCGGTCAACGGCGGCGCGAGCCCGATGCCGCCGAGGACAAGGCTGGCAGTGCCGGGGAAGAGCTGACGTTCGGGCCGGTTGCCCAAGCGCGAGTGCCACTGGTAACTCTTCATCCGTGCGTGCGTGCGGCCATAGTCTGACGGCAGCGCACTGCCACCCCATACTTCCTGCGGGCCGCGGTCACCACGCGCATCGCGGCTCTGCAGGTAAGGGACGCCTAGGCCGGCGACCGCCAGGACCACGACGGCGGCAGCGGCTGCGAAAGCGGCGGCAAGCGGCCACGATGGCCGTACGCGCCAGGCCAGCGCCGCGACGAGCACGAATGGAACGAGGAACGACATCAGCATCACGCCGACGTACATCGACGCGAGCCACTGCGCCGCGACCATCGATCCGAAGAAGAGGCCTGTCGTCCATCGCGGTGCCGCCAGCATCCGCAGCGCGCCGACGATCGCCAGCGGGACGAACATCACCCAGTGCAGCTCCAGATGCGCGTAGTGATCGGCGTGGAACGGATACCACGCGCCGATCATCGCGCCGACCAGCGCCGCGCGCGGATCGCCGGTGAGGCGCCAACCCGCATAGAAGAAGGCCAGGCCGCACGCCGGGAACGCGATGAGCGTCAGGACGTTGGTGACGACCAGCGGGTCGAGTCCGCTCAATACGAACGGCGCGCCGAGCAGCCCCTGCAGGAACGTCGCGTCCGAATAGGTGAGCGTCAGCGGCAGCGGATAGAACTGGTTGCCGTCGAACAGGTGCCGTGGATCCGTCGCGAGCTGATGCGCCAGCCGGGCGACGCGCCACGCCGAGAACACCGGGTCGCCGGGGTCGGGCACTTGCCGTATGTCGCGCAGGTGCGGCGCAATCCAGACGAGCGAACCGAGCAGCGCGGCCGCCGCGCACAACCAGACATCACCCGTCACCGTGGGCTTGGTCGCGAAACGGCGGCGCTCGGCCTCGAGCCGGGCGTCATCGGGGCGGGCCAGCGAGGGGAGGAGCGGCAGCCCCCGCCCGAGCCACAGCCGCAGCGCGCCCGATGCCGCCGCGAACATCAGCAGAGTGGAGGCGGAGCGGACGCCGATCTGGAGGACGCCGAGATCGGGGCGGGTTCCCCCTCCCAGCACGACCACCAGGGCGGCGCTGGCGGTGATGATGAAAATGACGTCGAGAACGGTGACCCGGAAGGAGCGGGCCTGAAGCCGCAGCGGAACCATGCGTGAGCCCGCTCAAGGTATCATGGTAGCCATGCCGCACAAGCTCCTGCTGGCGGATGACAGCGTCACGATCCAGCGCGTCATCGAGT
>JANPCT010000037.1:0-3130 GCA_031431095.1 Acidobacteriota bacterium
GAATAAAAGTTATTTTGGTGCACCCTATCATCCTGTGCGAATCGCGTTTGTTTGGCAGTCAGGCCCGGCGTCGCGGGGACGGTGGGCGGCCCGACCTTTAGCTTGCGTTTGGCGCGAAACCGTTTCACCCGTTCCGTTGACTTGGCAGTGCCAGCTTTCGCAGGACGTTCCGCATCTTTGGTGTTCCACTTGGCTTTCGTCATTCCGCCGACCTCTAATCCTGAATCCTTCGCGAATGGCTTGCTGCCCACGGGAGATACTGCACATTTCGAATCGTCGATGGCGCGATGCACGCGCCGGTTGTGTCCCCTTCTGTGCGCACCCCGCCAGGGCCGGTTGCAGGGTCGGGCGGTCGGTTCCAGTGCGGGTTGAATGGCCTCACTCTCCTGTCCGCTAAGCGGCTCTGTTCATCAGTCATTCATCTGCCGAGCCGCGGCACTTGCATTCCGTTACCCTGCAAGCATCCCGGCTGCGTGGACACCGCCTGCGATTTAATCGCGCCGCCGTTCGTGATGCCGGGCGGGGTCCATCCGGCGCGCCTCTCTTTTTACGGGCTGTTAACGGCGGCTGTAAATTCGACAGTTGTGGCGGACGAAAATCTGACAGTCGGCAGCACGGCTTGGCTGCCGGCTGAGAGCGTCGCTCCCGGCCGGTGATTGACATCACCATGCGTCTTCATGCAGATGGAGACGCGATGATCGGACGGGAGACGCGGATGCTACTCAGGCATTACCTGGCGCAGGGCGCGAGCAAGAGCGCGCTGGCGCGCGAGCTCGGCATCAGCCGAGACACGATTCACCGGTGGATTCGATCGGGGGACCTCGATCGGGATCTCGAGACGACGCCGATGCGGTATGGACCGCGGCGGCCGGTGCCCACGAAGCTCGACGCCTACAAACCGATCCTGGAAACCCGGCTGGCCGCGTACCCCGCGCTCTCCGCGGTGCGGTTGCTGGCGGAGATCCGTGCCGCCGGCTACGCGGGCAGTTACACGCAGCTGAAAGCGTTCGTGCGACAGATCCGACCGACGCCGCCGCCGGAGCCGGTCATTCGCTTTGAGACCCCGGCCGGGCGGCAAGCGCAGGTTGACTTCGCCCGGTTTGTGTTCCCGTGGGGCGTGCGGTACGCATTGCTGGTGGTCCTCGGCTACTCCCGCCTGCTGTGGTGTCGGTTTTACCGGCGCCAGGACATGCGGACGCTCATCGATGGCCTCGAGGAGGCGTTTCGCGCGTTCGGGGGTGTCCCGCAGGAGTTGCTCTTCGATCAGATGAAGGCGGTGATCACGCGCGACCTGCGGCTGCAGGGCGGCGCGCTCGTCCGCAATCTCGAGTTTCTTCGCTTCGCGCACCACTGGAGCTTCACGCCGCGCGCGTGTCGGCCGTACCGCGCGCAGACCAAGGGGAAAGTCGAGCGTCCGGTGCGCTACCTGCGGGACAATTTCGTCTACGGCCGGACGTTTCTCAACGATGCGGATCTCGATCAGCAACGACGCGTGTGGCTCGACGACGTCGCCAACGTGCGGGTGCACGGGACGACGCGCGAGCGTCCGGCCGATCGATACGCGCGCGACGAGCGCCTGTTGCTGCAGCCGCTCGCGCCGCGGCCGTATACGTCACTCGTCCTCACCCCTGCGCCCGGCCACGACCAGCCCACGGCGCGGCCACGCCCGGTGATCGCCGTGGAGAAACGACCCTTGGCGGTGTATGCCCGCCTCACCGGAGGGCTCGCATGAAGAGCGCCCCTCCGTCTCGTCGCGACCGCCTGCGACACATGCTGGCGGACTTACGCCTGCCGGGCGCGCTCGAAGCCCTCGATGCGATCCTCCAGGGCGTCGATGGCGCCACGCTGACCGCCCCCGAGGCGATCGAGCAGCTCCTCGGCGCCCAGATCCAGCTGCGCAACAACCGCCGCCTCCAGGCCGCCATGCGCTCCAGCCGGCTCCCGGCGATCAAACGGCTCACTGAGTTTGATTTCTCCTTCCAGCCGTCGCTGCGCCGCGAGCAGATGGAGAGTCTGCACGAGCTCGGCTTCCTGGAGCGCCGCGAAAACGTCGTCTTCCTCGGGCCGCCCGGCGTGGGCAAGACGCATCTGGCGATCAGTTTGGCGATTGCCGCCGCCCAGAGCGGCCGTCGCGTCTACTACGGCACCCTGGCCGATCTGATCACCTCGCTCGAGGAAGCGCAAGCCTCGGGCCGGTTGCAGGCGCGGCTGAAGGTGCTGACGCATCCCGCGCTCCTGGTCGTCGACGAGATCGGCTATCTGCCGATCAGCCGGACAGGCGCCATGCTCTTCTTTCAGCTGATGACGCGCCGCTACGAGCACGCCGCCACCGTGCTGACGTCGAACAAAGGCTTCGAGGAGTGGGGCGAGATCTTTGGCGACGAGGTGATGGCCGCCGCGCTCATCGATCGGCTCGTCCACCATTGCCACATCGTGACGATTCGGGGCAACAGCTACCGGATGCGCCAGCACACCGAGCTCTGGCACGCTCTGCACACCGCGCAGGATCCCGACCCGGCGCCCAAACGGCGGGGTCGCGCTCGTCAGGAGGTCGCGACGAACTGAGGCTCGTCCCCTCGCCGACCTGTCAGATTTTCAACCGGCGGAAGTGTCAGATTTTGGCCCGGCGTTGACACGGGCTAAGGGTGATCGTCCACAACAGGCTCTTCGGATGCGCCCGGGATGCGCCGTCTTGCCGCACGCTGCCGCTCTTTGCATAACCGGCAACTGCGATCACGAGGAAACCGAGGCATTTCGATCCCCGCACACGATTCGTAATCAGCAGGTCACCCGTTCAAGTCGGGTCGCCGGCTCCATTTTCACCCACAATCCCAACACCTTTCGCCTCTCCATCGCGCTCACGACGCGCCGTTGAGAGCCAATGTGAGAGCCAATCCCCGCGCAACCGGTTTCTATTCGCCGGCCCTGCCTGCGCTTTTTGCCACACGTGCGCGGCTGCCGTCGCGACGGGTTCGCCGAGCTGCTGCCGCGAGAGGATGTCCATGGTTCCTTCACGACAGGAGGAACCCGACAACCGGTCTGGAGGACACACGGCTCCGCCATTGATACGCCGAACACCAACCCGATCATCCATCCTTGGCCTTCGCGCTCAGGCCGGTTCGGGGAACCA